>BJHK01000014.1 GCA_014192425.1 Planctomycetia bacterium
AGTGGCGCGGCCTCTTGGTATCGGCCCTCCCGTACGACCGCGGCCACGAGGTTTGTGAACCCACGGTCGTTCGCCGGGCAATCCCGCACGTTCTGCTTCCAGAGCGTCACGGCACTCGCAAAATCTCGATTCCGTTCGATCGTTCTGCCAACCGATGCGGCCACGATCAGCACGGCCAGACAGCCGAGAGCAACCCACACAGCTCGCCGGAAAGCCGGTCTCCGTGTGCAGCCGACGCTGTAGGCCGCCATCGCCACCGCGGTCACAAGCCCGCCGATCAGGCATGCGGACGGTAGATACATCCGGTGTTCGGCGATCGTCTGCGTCTTCACCGGCACGATGCTCGTCGTGGGTGCGAGGAGGATCGCGGCGGCCACGAGCGGAAAAAATGCCCGCGGCTTTCGCCAGAACCCGATGGCGATTCCGGCCACGAGCGCCACCGTGCCGACGATGAATGGCCAGACCTCCCCCGGCCCGGCCGCCAGCCCTTCCCCGTGGTCGAGCACGAGCGTCGCCGGCCAGATGAGCGTGCCGAGATACAGCCAGATCGCCCGGCACTGGGTGAGGGCGTAGGCCGCGACAGACGCCGTCGTGATCCCGGCCGACCCCCCGCGTCCGCCGAGCGCGACGCCGAGCAGGGCGAGCACCACGATATTCGCAGCCAGTCCGGTGTAGAGCACGGGCCGAATCCGCGCGTCCCGCCCAGCCTCCGGAAGCCGATCCCGATACGCCCAGTCGAAAGCTGCCACGAGCGGCAGGATCGCGGCGGTGGTCTCCTTGGCAGTCGCCCCAACCATCGCGAGCACCCCGGCGACGGCAGCTGCCACGAGACTCCCTCGCGACAGGGCCACGATGGCGGCATCGCACGCGGCGAGGATGAAAAACGCCGCCAGCGACTCGGCCCGCTGGATCACGTATGTGTTTACGGCCGTGTGCAATGGATGCACCGCCCAGAGCACGGCGGTGATCCCGGCGAGAAGCCTCGCGTCGGTGCCGCGCCAACCATTCAGCCGCAGAAGCCTGCGGGCCACGTCGAAGACGAGCAGCGTGTTGCCCAGATGGATCGCCAGATTCACGACCCGAAAACCCGGCCGCCAGAGACCGTGCGCGGCGTAGTTGACCGCCAGCGAGAGATTCAAGAGCGGCCGGCTGTCGTGCGTGCGACCCCCTTCCGCTTTCGTGAACAGGACGTCGCCCAGCGGCAAAAGCCTGCGAATCGAAGAGTTCTCGACGATCGACACCTCGTCATCGAAGACAAAGGCGCCATCGAGCGCATTCGCGTAGGCGATGCCGAGCAGCGTCGCCACGATGGCTACCACCAAGGCTCCCCACACCCAGTGAGGAGCCCGCAGGCTGCGTCGAAGGCCCGCAAACCGGCTCACTCGTTCTTGAAGTCCTTCATGACTGCATCCACCTGTTCGTCGACGTCACGAGAGGGCTTGCCATCCTTCTGGCTGCCCGCCGTTCCACCTCCGCCGAGGTCGCTGCAGCCCGCTGTCGCGATCACGACGAGCGGCACGATCGCGATGGTAGCGAATGGGAAAAACCGCCGAACCCGTGATGTCCGAGTGTTCGTGACGCAGCGTTCCGTTGCCCGCAAAAACATCCATCTCCTCATGGCTTTCTCATACCCGGGCCCAGCAAACGAGCGTCCGATTCGACGTATCATACCGGCCCCCTTATCTCCAGCAACGAGTGCAACCGAATGCACGGTCAGGTCGGCGACATAACCGGCAGCGCAACCGCGAAATCGATCAGTCGGCTTTCGTGGGCTAGCGGAGTCGACCGCAGCAGCAGCCTGCTTCGCGCCCTGGCCGAAGCGTTTGGCGTATGCCTTGTCGTCGCCCTCTTCTTTTCGCCGCATTTCGTGGCCTGGCGCGCATGGGGCATCCGGCCCGACCTGTTCGACCAGTGCGAGACAGGCAGGGCCGCCGTCGCGCTCTGGCAGGTGGACCACCTCGGCGAGCCGGTCGAGCACAAGTATCAGGGCATTCAACGGTGGCGATTTCTATTTCCGGCCGTGGCGCGGGCGTTTTGCCTGCCAGCCGTCTTGCATCTGGCGGTCTATCCGATCGGTGCGGTTCTGGCCGTCGCCTACCTCTCGTGGATCCTCCAGGCATTCGTCGTGGGCTGGTGGCGGCTTGCAGCGCTCACGGCACTCACGGCCAATGCCTGGTTTTTCACATCCACGGGTTGGCTCGCCTACTCGGATGGTTGGGTCGCGCTTGGCTTGCTGGTGGTCGCTTTTTCCGGTTCGGCTGCCGCGAAGGCTGTCGCCTGCTTGGCTCTTCCCTGGTGCTACGATCGGTTTGTGATCGGGCTGCCGGTCGCCGTGACGGTGGCTCTCTCGCAACTCCTGCAAAGCACGCTTGTCTCCCCAAAGGCGGCGGTCTGGTCGTGCGCCGTGCGGCTCGCGCCCGTCGCCGTGCCGATCGCCGTCTTCGTCGCCGCCCGCCTGGCAATCGAAGCGCGGAGCGACGTCAACACGTTGGCAAATCCGCTGTTTCCACCAGTGGGCGACCATCTCCGGACGGTCGCATGGGGGGGCTGGGAATGCCTGCGAGCCGCCTGGCTGTTCGTGCTGCTCGCCCTGCTGCCAAAGCCCGGCCACGCGGTGTGGCCATCTTGTGTGCTCGCCACCGCGGCTGCCGTGTCATTTCCCGCGGCATTTTTCACTTGCTACGACCTCAGCCGTGCCGGCGTCGTCCTGCTGCCGCTGGCGTGCCTTGGCGTGCAGAGAGCGGCAGGAGAACGACGGCAACGCCGGATCATCCCGGTCGTGGCCGCGTTGAATCTGCTGCTTCCCGCAACGCATATCATGGTGACCCATGCCGGACCTTCAATCGTGCCGATTCGGGGCTTTGCCAATGCATGCCGTGAGTACCTGAGGCCGACGGGGGAGTATGCGCCCGCCACCTACCTCGAGGCCGCCGTCCGCCAGGCTGCCGCGAAGGATTTCGCCGCCGCGGACTGGCTCCTGCAAATCGGCCGCGACCTGGGGGGCGACGAGGCAGCGGTGGTTCGCACCTCGGCGATTCTCCTCTCAGAGAAGGGCGAGCTAGATGCTGCGTGCAACCTCCTCCGGGAAAGGCTTGCAGCCGATTCTCGCGCCATCACGTCGGCAGCCCTTCTGGCCGTGCTCCTGGAGGAAGCCGGAAAGTGCGAGGAGGCGATTGTGGTCGCCCGTGGCATCATCGATGATCTCCCGGCGGATGACGCGGAGTCTGCCGCAGCCCGCGCGACGGCGCAGCGCGTGCTTTCACGTTGCCAGGAACACGCCCCATGAAGCTCAGCATCGTCATCCCCATTTACAACGAGCGTGATCTCGCTCCCCAGGCGCTCGCCCGGATCGAGGCCGCGCCGCTGCCGGAGGGGGTCGCCCGCGAGCTCGTCGTCATCGACGACTGTTCCACCGACGGTACACGGGAATGGCTGCGGGACTACGCCGCCGATCGACCCCATGTGATCCTGAAGCTCCACGAGAAGAACGCCGGCAAGGGGGCGGCGCTACGCACCGGCTTCGCCGCGGCCACCGGCGAGTTCGTCATCGTCCAGGATGCCGACCTCGAATACGATCCACGGGAGATTCCTACCGTCCTCGAGCCGCTCCTCGACGGCCGTGCCGACGCGGTCTTCGGCACGCGATTCCTCGGCCACACCCACCGCGTGCTCTACTACTGGCATTCCGTGGGCAACTGGCTGCTCACGACCTTGAGCAACATGCTCTCCAACGTGAATCTCACCGATATGGAGTGCTGCTACAAGGCGTTTCGCCGCGAGGTGCTCACGCAGATCGAATTGAAGGAAGACCGGTTCGGGTTCGAGCCCGAGATCACGGCGAAGGTGGCTCGGCTCGGCTGCCGGATCTACGAGGTACCGGTGAGCTACTCAGGACGCACGTATGCGGAAGGCAAGAAGATCAACTGGAAGGACGGCTTCTCCGCCCTCCGGTGCATCCTGCAATACAACCTCCTGGGGTGAGGCCGGGCGATACGCTGCCGTGCTGCTGATCGTCGCAGCCACGCTCGTTGCGCATAGCCGCTCAGTTGGCAACGGCTTCATCTGGGACGACGACTTCTACGTCTGGAACAATCCCACGCTGAAAACTCTCGGCGGCATCTTCGACATCTGGTTCCGCCCCCTCTCGATCCCGCAGTACTACCCCCTCGTCCACACAACCTACTGGCTCGAATACCGGCTCTGGGGCGACCACCCCGCCGGCTACCATGTCGTCAACGTGCTCCTCCACGCGGGCAATGCCGTGTTGCTCTGGGTCGTACTCCGGCGGCTCGACGTGCCCGCGGCCTGGCTGGGGGCGCTGCTGTTTGCGGTGCATCCCGTGGGCGTCGAGAGCGTGGCCTGGGTGACCGAACGAAAAAACACGCTCTCACTCTGCCTCGCCCTCGGATCGCTCCTCGCCTGGCTCGAGTTCAATGACGGCGAACAGCGGCACTGGCGGTGGTACGCCCTCTCGATCGCGCTCTTTGCCGCTTCGCTTCTGGCCAAGACCGTCACCGTGTCGCTCGTCGGCGTGCTGCTTGTGCTCACCTGGTGGAAGACCGGCCGCATCACGCTCCGCGACCTGCGGCTTGCCGCCCCCTTCCTCGCCGTCGGCCTGCCGCTCGCGGTCGCCACCGTCTGGCTCGAGAAACATCACGTCGGTGCGGGGAACGTTGACTGGGGCCTCTCCCCATTCGACCGGATCGTGCTCGCCGGTCGGGCCGTCTGCTTTTATGCGTCAAAACTCGTCTGGCCGCATCCGCTTGCCTTCTTCTACGACCGCTGGCAGATCGACGCCCGGCAGGCATGGCAGTGGGCGTTTCCCGTCGCAGTCGCCGCCATGCTCGTCGGCCTCGTGGCCGTGAGCGGCCGCATCGGCCGGGGCCCGGCGGCCGGGGCCATGCTCTACTGCGGCCTGCTCTTTCCGGCGCTGGGATTTTTCGACGTCTATCCGTTCAAGTTTTCATACGTTGCCGATCACTTCCAATATCATGCGGCGACGGCCGGCCTCGCCGCGCTGGCCGGGCTGGCGGGCTGGGTGATGCAGCGATCTTCATGGTCGCCAGGAGTGCTGCACGCGACGGCCATCGCTGTCTGTGGCATCCTGGCCGCGGTCACGCTCCGTCAGACCGGCATCTATCACGATCTCGAAACGCTGTGTCGCGACACGCTCGCAAAGACGCCGTCGTCGTGGGCGGCCCGCAACATCCTCGGTCCTTACTTCACGGAAGCCGGCCGGTATGCCGATGCCGAAGCGGTGTTTTCCAGCCCCGCGGCGCGGTCGCACCTCCCTCCCTGGCCGCACGATCTGGCGATGTTTCGCTACAACCACGCGCAGGCGCTCGAGGGGCTCGGTCGCGGGGACGAGGCCGAAGCGGCCTATCGGGAAGCGATCGCCCTCGATGCGGCCTACCTGAAACCGCGCAACAACCTCGCCAAACTCCTCGCCGACACCGGCCGCCGCGGTGAGGCGGTCGTGGAATACCAGGCGCTCCTCGCGCTCCCGCTTTCAGCCCCAGACCGGGCCCGCTATGCCTTCAATCTCGGCACGGTGCTGGCCGACGACCGCGAGTGGCGGGCCGCGGAAGAGCAGTTTCTGGAGGCCACACGGCTGAGCCCCGATTCGGGCGACTATGCGGAATGGCTGGGGATCGTCACGCTGCGGCAGGGCAGGGTGGCGGAGGCCGTGGGCCTCTTCGAGCGAGCCGTCAAACTGGCCCGCGATCCCGCGGCCCTCGCCCGGGCGGAGGCCAACCTCACAGCCGCCCGAAACCTCTTGCGGCAGGGCTCGTGACATGCCGCGAACGAGGATCGTTGAAGGCGGGCCGGCGTGGTGGCAGCTTGCCGCGGTCGCGGCGGTGCTCCTGGCGATCGCCTACGCCAACGGCCTCGACGGGGCGTTCGTGTTCGACGACGAGCCGTCGGTGGTCAGTAATCTCTCGATCCGCCGGCTGTGGCCGCTCGGCCCCGTGCTGTTCACATCCGGCGACACCGGCCGCACGCACGATGGCCGGCCGCTCGTCAATCTCTCGTTCGCCGTCAGCTATGCCCTGCATGGAACCTGGCGGCCCGGGCTTCGGCTTGGCAACCTGGCCATCCACCTGGCGAACGTCTGCCTCGTGTACGTGGTGACCCGCCGGCTCCTCGGCCGCGGAGCCGGCCCGCGCTGGCTGGAAAGCGATCTCTCGCAGCAGCGCTGGCTCGCGGCGGCCGTCGCCCTCCTGTGGGCCGTGCATCCCCTGCACACGCATGTCGTCACCTACATCGTGCAGCGGGCCGAGTCGCTCGGCGCATGCTTCATCCTCGGCTCGTTCCTGGCCGCGACGGTGGCGCTCGACGCCGGCAGCCTGACGGCCGTGGCCGTGGCGGTCATCCTCGGCATCGCAGGAGGGTTTACGAAAGAGACGACGGTGTCGATCCTGCCGCTGGTGGCCGCCTACGACTGGGCATACCGGCCGACTTTCGCGATCGCCGGCGATCCTCGGACCGGAAGAGTCGTCCGGGGCCTCTTGTACTCCGGCCTGCTCTTGAACCCGCTGGCGATCTTGTCGGCCGCCGCCCTGACCGGGGGCCGCGGACACTCGGCCGGTTTTGGCACCGCACCGATCATCGACTACCTGCTCACGCAGTGCATGGCCGTCTGGCTCTACATCGGTCGCGTGTGCTGGCCGGCGACGCTCGTGCTCGAACATGGCGATCGCCTCGCAACCTTCGCGGAAGCCTGGCCGTCGATGCTCGCCATGCTCGTGCTCCTGAGCCTGATCGCGGTCGGCTATTGGCGCCGCCCAGCGGCCTTCTTCCCGGCCGTCGCCGCCGTGCTCCTGCTCGCTCCTTCGTCGAGCGTCATGCCGATCGCCACGCAGACTGTGGCCGAACACCGGGCCTACCTGGCCTCGGCCGCAATCGTGGGCTACGCGGTCGTGGGAGCGGCCACGTTCCTCCGGCAACTCGGCAACCGCCGGACAGGCGAGCGATGGCTGCGGTATCCCCTGACAATGGCATGCGTGGTGGCGGTGATCGCCGCCGGCTGGATCGGCCGCACCATGCTCCGCAACCGCGACTTTCGCACGGCCGAAACGCTCTGGAGGCAAAACGTGCGCGACTGCCCGGGCAACCCGCGCGGGCTTCGCAATCTGGCCGAGCTCTTCACGCTCGAGCAGCGGTATGACGGCGCGGAACGGGTCTATCGCGAGGCGCTGGCGATTCCGCAGCTGCAGACCTACGCGGCCTGCGGGCTGGGCGATGCCCTGCGGCGGCAGGGGCGGTTTGAGGAGGCCCGAGAGGCCTACCAGTTTTGCATCTCATCGGATGCCGATGCGTCGGCGGCCCAGTTTCGGGCGTTGGCCGGCCTGGCTGCGGCGGAGGTCGGTCTCGGGTTTCCGGATCGTGCCATCGCGCTCATTAACGAAATGTCGTCGCCTGTCTGGCACGGCGTCCGCATGGCAGCCGCGGACCGCTGGCAGGCCATGGGGCGAGGCATGGTGTTCAAGGCCGCGGCCCATCGTCGCCTCGGCGACGCGGCGACCGCGGATGAAGAACTCAGGCGGGCCGTCGCGTTCGCCGTGGAGAAGCCTTCCGCGGCGGAGACGATCGCCAGGGCATGCGATGACATCCGGGACTTCGCCACCGCAGCCATTCTCTGGGAGCCGATCGCGGCCCGCGATCCGTCGGTGCTTGCGAATCTCGCCGTCAGCCGGATCGAGGCCGGGCAGATCGACGGGGCGATCGAGGCCTTCGAGCAGGCGGTCGCCGCTTACCCCGACGATCCGGGGATGCGGGCCAACCTCGAACGGGCGCGGGAGATCGCGCGCCGCCAGGCAGACAAGACTCCTGCCTCGGATTCGCAATGATGCCCAGCTCCGCTCACGTCCGCTCACCGCTCCCCGTCTGGCAATGGCTCGTTCCCGCCCTTGCGGCCATCGTCATCTGCCTGCCGGCGTGGAACGGCGAACTGATCTGGGACGACCACGGCCTCTACCTCACCGACAATCCGCTGATGCGGGCCGCCGATGGACCGTGGCGGTTCTGGTTCTCGACCGAGTGCGTTGACTACTACCCGCTCACCTACACCCTCTTCTGGGTGCAGTGGCAACTTGTCGGCGCCGCCCCGTGGCTCTACCACGCGACGAACTTCCTGCTCCATGGCATCGCCACGGCGCTCCTGGTCCGCCTCTTGCACCGCCTCTCCGTGCCAATGCCCTGGCTCGTGGGCCTGCTCTTCGCCGTGCATCCGCTCCAAGTGGAGACGGTGTCCTGGATCTCCCAGCAAAAAGCCCTCCTGGCCACGGCCTGCGGCTACGCCGCCCTGATCGCGTTCGACCGCGACCGCGACCGTGCCTCTGGCCGCTGGCCGGCGCGTCTGGCCGCGGTGGTGCTCTACGCCCTGTCCCTGGCCGCGAAGCCAATCTTCATCACGCTGCCGCCGATCCTCTTCGCCTGGACGGCGCTCTCGGGGCCAAGTGATCCACGTTCAAGCAAGGCCTGGGCCCGCGCCGCAGCCGTGACGGCTCCGTTCTTCGTGATCGCCCTCGTCTTCGGCGTGGTGGGGATCCCGTTTCAGCTCAAGGGTTTCGAGCCCGACGCCCGCGGCCAGGACATGCTTTCCCGGTTCGCGAGCCTCGGCTGGACGGCCTGGTTCTACGTCTGGAAAACCTGCTGGCCCTTCGACCAGTGCTTCATCTACCCGCGCTGGCGGATCGACGGCCAGAACCTGCTGCACTGGCTGCCGAACGCAGGCATCGTGGCCGTCGCTCTCTTGCTGGCCGGGCTACGCGGTCGGCTCGGCGATCGGCCGCTCATCGCATGGCTCGTGTATCTCCTGACGATGCTGCCGGCACTTGGCATCGTGGACGTCGGCTTCTGGCAGTTCTCGTATGTGGCCGATCATTACGTCTACCAATCGCTCCCGGCACTGCTCGTGCTGGCGGTTGATCTCGTTTGGTTGTGCGTGCCAGTGAACAGGCCGGCGGGCGTCGGTTCGGGCGCGGCCCATCGCGCTTGCCTTTGGCTCGCGGTGGCTGTCGCCTGCCTGCTCGCCGTCATCTCGTGGCAGCGGGCGCGTATCTACCGGACGGAAGCCGGCCTCTGGCTCGACACGCTCGCCAAGAACCCCTCGGCCGAGATCGCCTGGTATCAGTTGGCCGTTGCCGATGCGGCGTCCGGCCGGCTCGCGGAAGCCGAGGCGCGGTATGCGCGGGCGGCCGCGCTCAGTCCGCGGGTGGCCCGCACCTGGGTGCGGCTCGGTGAAACCCGCCGCGGCCTGCGGAAGTGGGCGGCCGCACGGGAGGCCTATGCGCAGGCGGTCGCGCTCGACAACCGACCGTCTCGCGATCGACTGACCGCGGCGGTCGGCGGAGCCATCGCCGCGCTCGCCACCGGCGAGCCGACGGCAGCACTCGACCTGCTCAAGGGCGAGGTCGCCCCGCATCTCGACACGGTCTCACTCACCGCCGAAGACCGGACAGGCCTCACGGCTCGGGCTGCTGCGTACCGTCGCGCGGCGCTGCTGGCCAGCGGCGACACTGAAGCCGCGGCTGCGGCAGAGGCGGCGCTCGCTCGGTATCTCGACCGCAACGCCAACGCTCGCGAGCCGGCTGCTCGCGCGAGCGACGAAGCCCGGCAGCCTGCCGCCGCGGCCACGATCTGGGCGTCGCTTGCAGCCGACGATCCGGCATTCCTGGCGAACCTCGCCGCCAGCCTGATGGCTGCCGGACAGACCGACGCGGCAGTCAGCGCGTTCCTCGAATCTGCCCGCCGATTCCCCGACGATCCCGGGATGGCAGCCAACGCCGCCCGCGCTCTCGCAATCGCCGGCCGCCCTGCAGAAGCGCTGCCGCTCTTCGAGCGGGCGCTCGAGCGCGGCCGCGCCGCAGGGATCGACCCCACGACGCTCACCCGCTGGGCCGAGGAGCGCGTGCGCGCCGGGGCCGCAGCCGGAAAATCCGCGCCATGACGACCGCCGTCACGGCGATCCAGGCTCCGAGCGTGATCCAGACGGTGCGATCGAACGTTCGCGAGCGATATTCGTATTCGATCACGTGCCGCCCGGCGGGCAGGCGGCAGGCCCGCTGGATCTGATTGGCCCGCAGGATCGGCTGCTCCTGCCGCGGTCCGCCCGCGGTCGTCACGAAGAGTCGCCAGTCGGGGTCGAACGTGTCGGCAAGCACTACCACGCCCGGATCGGCCAGCGTGCATTCGATCACCACCCGCTGCGATTCATCGCTCACAATCCGGCACTCATCCGACGCGGCTGGGGCTGCCGCAGGCTCCACGTGGGCAACCGATGCATCGTCTTTCTCCACCACGACCGGCCGGGATAGCCCCGGCAGTTCACGCGATGGAAACGCGATCAGCCGCAGTCGATCGAGCCATGGCTGCCACGTACGGCTGGTGACGGGCTCGAGTTCGAGCACCTCGCGCACGATCCGCACCCGCGGCAAGGCCGACTCATTGCGGATGGCGAGGGCGACTGGCGGCTCTTCCTCCTCACCCGGCAGAAACAGCGGCATCCGCGGCAGCGGCAGTCCGGCGGGGGCCGGCCCTTCGTAGTCGCCTTGCTTCTGCCCCGCCGACCAGTCGGCAAACTGGGCCTGCAGGTCAGCCTTCGTGAGGCCATCGAGCGGCACAACGAAATACTCAACCGCAGCCTGGTCGAATACCCGCCGTGGCACGCAAACGCGACCATCGACATCGATCGGCTCGGCCAGCATCTTGAGCGTGGCGGGCAGCGCCGTGCTCGGCTCACCAAACACTCCCCACCCGTGCAGCCACGGCACGTGCCCCCGCATCGCCACGCCCGTCCAGCGGGTGAATCGCTTGGGGTCGCGGTGATCAACGAACTTCGGCGGCGCCCCCCACACGACCATCCGAGGCGTGGGCGAGGCCGCGGCCAGATCAGCCCGCCGCCCTTCGCGCAGGCCGTCGAGATAGTCACCGGCCCGAGCGAGATCGCCAAACGGTTGCAGGAAAACCTGCCCGCGGCCGGCGATCGCGAGATCGGCCGCCGTAAGAATCATCAGGGCCATCGCCACCGGTAGCCGGAGATTTGTCCCGATGTCGATTTCGGAAGCCGAGCCCCGCAGCAGCCACGCGACGGTCGCCGCCACGAGCGTTGCCTGCATGGCACCGCCGAGCACGACCCAAAAGGCGGCGGCCCGTCTCGGGTCGCCCGGCGGCCCGGGCAGCACATCGGCGACCCCCACGACGATCGCCCGCACGACGAGCACCGCCGTGACGACACCCATGCACACAGCAAGAGTGAGGCACGTCGTCGCCAGCCGCCGCCGCACGGCCGTCTCGTCGAGCCGCGTGAGCACGAGCGCCGCAATCTGCGCGAAGGCGAGCGCGAAGACCGTCAGCCACTTCGACGGATACCGAAACCCCGCATATCCCGGTGCGATCACCGTGAGCAGCCAGTAAAGGCCGCCCACCTCGTCGCCGGGGCGATAGCCGAGTGCGCGAATGTCGCCCGCAGCCAGGGCCATCGCGCCGCGGCCCAAGCCCACGAGCCCGAGGCCGCCGAGACTGGCCCAGAAAGCACACCCGAGAACGACGAGCCAGATTTTCACCGCGCTCCCTCGCCGGCCTCGCCGACCGATGGCCGTCGCGACGGCGGCTGCCGGTACGATGCCGGCGTAGAGCGAGTCCACCCACGGCCCCGGCGCATCGAGGCCGAGCACGCTTGGCCAGCGATAGAAAAGCGGCCCCGAGGCCGCCGGCCAGACCAGTTCGATCAGCCGCCACGGCTGCAGCGCCAACCTGTAGATTAGTTCCTGGTGGGGTGCCGCGGCCGACGACCGCCCGAGCACCAGATCAGCCCACTGCATGCCGAGCGAACGGGTCGATTCCCGGGCAAACTCTGCCGCCAGTGCAATCGGCATGAGCGCGAGGCAGCCGGCAACGGCTGCCGCCACGCCTAGGCTCGCGCCACCACGCCACGAGCGGCCCGGTATCAGAAGCCACATCAGTCCGAGCACGAGCCCCGTGTGATAGGCCGACTGCGGGTCGCCGCTGAGCACGGCCATCGCGAGCGCGACGGCGAGCAGCAGCACCTGCTCGATCCCTGCCCCGTGCAACATTCGCCATCCGGCATACACGCCCCAGACCAGCCAAGCGGCACCGGCGATATAGATCGGGTTGTAGATCTGAAACAAGACAATGCCGCTGAAGGCATACGCGAGTCCCGCGACCGTCGCCGCAGGGCGAGCGCAGCCTTGGCATCGCGCGAGCAGATATCCTCCGGTAGCAGCGAGCCCAAGATGAAAGATCGCAAGGACCGTGAGCGACAGTCCATCCGGCAGGAGAATCGAGAGGATCACCTGCGGCGGATAGAACGCTCCCGACGTGCCCATGCCCGCCAGCGGCTGGCCACCATTGAGCAGCGGGTTCCACAGCGGCACCCTCCCCGCGAGCCATTCCTCGCGAACGAGCTTGTAGAGCGGCGGATAAAAGTGGAGCGAATCCCGGTAGGCGAAGACGGCATCGGGCCGAAGCGCTTCGAAAAACAGCACTGCGACTACCGCGACCAGGGCAGCCGGAAACAATCTGCGGCCTACGTCCTGATCGGTTCCTTGCATGATTCTCACAGTCTTCGCCACGCGGCCCCTTCGCTCTCAGGGCAAACCGTTATACCCTTACGGCGTCGGACAAACCCACCAAGGAGCCGTGCGTGCGATTCGTCGATCTCCCTGCCCAGTTCACCGCCCTCGAACCGGAGATCACCGCCGCGGTCATGGGTGTGCTCGCCCGCGGCGACTACATCCTCGGCCGGGCCGTGGCCGAGTTCGAGACGGCCTTCGCGGACTACTGCGGCGCCGGCCATGCGATCGGCTGCGCCAACGGGCTCGACGGCCTGACGCTCCTCTTGCAGGCCGCGGAGATCGGCCCGGGCGACGAGGTGATCACCCAGTGCAACTCGTTTGCCGCCACCGCCTACTCGATCACGCGGGCAGGTGCGACCCCTGTGCTCGTGGACTGTCGCGACGACGACCTGGCGATGGATCTCGACCAGATTGAAGCCGCGATCACGCCGGCCACGCGGGCGATCGTGGGAGTGCACCTTTACGGGCGGCTGCTCGATGTCGCCCGGCTGCGGCAAGTTGCCGATGCCCACGGGCTTCTATTGTTCGAGGACGCCGCTCAGGCTCACGGAGGGATTCCGTTCAACAACGGTGGGTTTTCCGGGCCGCGACGGCGGGCGGGGGCGTTGTCCGACGGCGGTTCGTTCAGTTTCTATCCCGCCAAGAATCTTGGTGCCGCCGGCGATGGCGGGATGGTCACGACCCACCGGCTCGACCTCTCCGAACGCGTCCGGCTGGCGATCAACTACGGCCAGAGCGAGCGATATATCCATGCCGCTGCCAACGGCACCAACTCCCGGCTCGACACGATCCAGGCGGCGATCCTGCTCGTGAAACTCGCGCATCTCGATGCGTGGAACGCCCGGCGGCGGCAGGTGGCCGAATGGTATGCGACCGCCCTCGCCGACACTGGCGTCCAGCTTCCGCCGCTGCCGACCGAGCCCGACTCGCACGTCTGGCATCTCTACACTGTGCGGGTTCCGCCCGGCTGCGATCGCGATCGTGTGCGGGCGATTCTCGCGGAGCAGGAGATCGAAACCGGCCTCCACTACCCGCGGCCGATCCATCTGCAGCCGGCCTTTGCCAGCCTGAATATCCCCCGCGGGGCCTTTCCGGTGGCCGAGTCCGCGGCCGAGCGGCTGATTTCGCTACCGATGCATCCGTTTCTTACGCGCGACGACGTGCATCGCGTGGCGGCGGCCCTCGAGACTGCGCTCGCCGCGCAGGGGGCGGCCCGACCATGACCCTCGCCAGCGATGCATCTCGATCTGATCCCGTGCGGCTCGTGCTCTGCGGCGCCGGGCACTGGGGCCCCAACATCATCCGCGCGTTGCTTGACGACCGCCGCGTGCGGCTCGCCGCCATCGTGGAGACCGACCCGGCACGTCGGCAGGCTCTGGAATCGCGGTACGGCGTTTGTACCTCGGCCGACCTCGAGCCGCACCTCCGCGACCCGGCGATCGACGCCGTGATCGTCTCGACGCCGGCGGCATCTCACGCATCGCTTGCCACGGCCGCACTTACGCACGGTAAGCATGTGCTGGTTGAAAAACCGATGGCCGCCACGCACCGCGAGGCCGAAGATCTCTGCCGGCATGCCGCCCGTGCGCAGAGGATCCTGATGGTGGGCCACGTGTTCCTGTTCAACAACGCCTTTCGGGAGATGAAGCGTCGGCTCGAGGCCACCGACTTCGGGCGGCTCCTCTATCTTTACGCCCGGCGGCTCAACCTCGGCCCCGTCCGGGCCGACGTGCACGCCGGCTGGGATCTCGCCAGCCACGACGTGTCGATGTTCCTGGCGATCAAGAAGACGCTCCCGGTGACCGTGACCGCCTCCGGGCAGTGCATGATCCGCAATGGCATCCCCGACGTCATCTTCGCAAACCTGTTCTTTCCCGACGGCACCTGCGGCCACATCCATGCCAGTTGGCTCGACCCCCAGAAGATTCGCGACGTCGTGGCGGTCGGCGAACGCCGGATGATCGTGTTCGACGATATGTCGCTGCAGGCTCCGCTGCGGGTCTACAACCATGGCTTCGATCGGCTCGCCGCCGACGATGCGACCGCGATCGTGGACACGTTCGGCGAGTTCCGGGTGCAGCTCAAGCAGGGCGAGCTCGTCGTGCCGCCGACCGCGACCGGTCAGCCGCTGGCGGCCGAGCTCGACGAGTTTGTCTCGGCGTTGATCGCGGGGCGGCCGGTCGAAAGCGACGGCCGGTTCGGAGCGGACGTCGTGGCGGTGCTCGAAGCCATCGACCGCTCGCTGGCCGAGGATTCGCGGGCGGTGGCGGTCGCGTCATGACTCACGCCCGCCGCCTCCGGAGCCTGTTTTTCGCGCCAGTCTTCGACCAGTGTGAAGAGCTGCCAGCCCTGCTCGCTGCATTCCGGACAACCACGCTGCCGTGCGATGAGTTGCTGCTTGTCAACAACGGCAGCACCGACGGAAGTGCGGAGCTGATCCATACGAGCGGCTTTCCGTATCTCGATCTCCCCCGGAACCTCGGCGTCGGGGGAGCGTTCATGGCGGCGGCCGACTACGCGATCGCGGGAGGATTCGACGTGCTCGGCGCCATCGCCGGCAACGGCAAGATGCTGCCGGCGGAGATGCATCGCGTGCTCGACCCGGTCGCGAACGGCTCCGCCGATTACGTCACGGGGAGCCGCTACCTGCCGGGCGGAAGCTCCCCCAACCTCACCCGCTTTCGCGGGCTGGCGATCCCGGCGGTTACGCTCGCCGTGCGGCTGCTGACCGGCCGGCGCATCACCGACGCCACGTGCGGCTACCGCTGCTACCGGCTCGACATTCTGAAGCGGGCCACGTTCGACTGGCATGCCCCGTGGCTCGAGGGCTATGGCTTCGAGTACTATCTTTACGCCCACGTCCTCCAGGACCGCTCGATCCTCTCGATCGAGGTGCCGGTGACCATGCGGTATCCACCAGCCGGTCGGCGGCACACCAAGATTCGCGCCGTCGTGGGCTGGTGGGACATGTTCAAGCCCTTCCTCGTCGCCCGATTCGATGGGCAGGGGTTCAGGACTTGCCAGTCCGCGTCATGACTCCACGCGCACTGCGATCGCCGGCGGCACCGGAATGTCTGCTAGCTGCAATGGCGTGCCAGAAGCCCAGCCAATTCCCTCCAGAAAGATCGACGCGGGCGCATTTCTCGATGTCGGCTCGAAAACAAATTCGACTCGATGTGGCGGCGACGCGGGCCATATCGATGCGATGCTGCCGATGATAGCGTTTTCCACGCATCGCCCCAAGACACGACAGCTCAGCACAAAGTTCGTGATGACGGCCGTGTCTGCCATTCGTTCAGCGACTATCGCACCTACGACACCCGACGATCCGAAGCAGTCTTCGTACTCAACGCTGACGAGGGCCGACCCTAGGTCTTGGAGCCTTGCCAAGTCAGCTTCCGAAAACCGGCGTCCGGCCATATTGAACTGCGTCGTACGTTCAAACAACTGCGACAAACGGCCGCGCTGGACCGGCTCGGCCAGTCGCAGCGTGAGCCGGATTTGCAGTGCTTTCAAGAAATTGTCGAGCGTCGATGATGTCGCGGCCAGTTCCCTCCGCCGGCCTGCATTTCGGTAATCCAAGCGACGGATCCGATCTCCTTCGGTCAAGTATGGACGGTCGAATCCCTCGATTGCAGCGAGTCTTGAAGGGTACTCACTCAGGCGCTCTGGCACCTGTACCACTTCGACCTCCGGACACCTTTGCCGCAGCAATAAACACTCGGCGGCAGAGTCGTCGAGCATGACCATCCGATCCAAGCCAACGCCGAGTTCCTCCGCGATCGACCTCAGGTTTTCGTCTTTCGTGAGCCAATTCGCACGAATCGCGGCGAAATCCTCCTCGTCGAGCGGAAATTCCCTGTCTCGCAGGATGGCCGTCACATCCTCCTGCTGATTCTTGCTGTTGATGGCGAGAATGATGCCGGTGGTAGCCAATGCCTTCAATTGCGCGAGGATATGCCAATAGACCCGGCCGGCATAGCTATCCGGCTTGTATATCACCCCAGACGGCCCCATCTCACCCAACACTCCCTGCCAGAGCGTGCCATCGAGATCAACGACCAACGCCTTCTTGCGTGGAAGACACGTCGCCACAATCTGTCGAGCCAGAGCGTGAGCCACACGGTTCGCTCCCTCGGCAGAAAACGGCGAATCATCAGACAGATAATGCTTGGGGCTCACACAGCGGTCGTGCCCCCATCTGGCCAGGACGTCATGGAAAGGCAAGACTTCGAGTCGCCGGGAATGGCATTCCGCCAGGAGCGAGGCATTGGCGTCGAGCAGAAACGAATTCCGTCCGAAGCTACCGACGTGGGCGTATGTATCGTTGACGCCCGGTAATGAGCTGAACAAAGACGATACGATGACATGATCGCCCGTACGCGATCGATAGGTGTCGCACAGTTCCAACCTTGCCCGTAGCCGTGTGAAAAACTGCTGCCGCTGCTCCTCGTTTGGCTCCACGGCTTGGGAGCCTACCAGCTTCTCAAAGTCACTGAGCACGACCACATTCGTCGCGGACGCCTGGCGATCATCACGGTCGGCGGTCATCAGCCAGCCCTCTATCTGGTAGGGCGGAAGTTGGACGATATCGGGGTCAAGCCCGCAATTCCGGCAGAAGTATCGAAGCGGCTCGACGATTCCCGCGACAGTGCATTCCGCCAGAAGCTTGACGCCCACACGCAGCCCGCTTGGGCGATACTTCCCGACTCGGCTCTCGTAGTCGGCGTGAAAAGCCGCAATCGCCGCGATTGAAGGGTTCGTGGTGGGATCTTCAGTCATGGCCGCGCATCATTGGTGCGAGATGGGAGAGGTTCGGCCTCAAGCAACTCGATAAGCCCGGCAGCCGGATGGTGTAAGAACTGTATCTGCCGACCGCAGAACGCCGTAGCCCGTAGTGCCTGGCCAACTCTGCGAAAGCCGTTTCGCTCAAGTGTCTCGATTGCTACGTGCAAGGACGGTACTTCGAAGCAACTGTGGTAGAGCCCCACTCCACGCTGGATAAGCAGGTCGGAAACTGCGCTATCGGTTCGAGTCGGCGCCACGAGTTCGAGCATGGGAGCCAACTTCGCGCACGTGAGAAACCGCAGCCGAACTCCATACTGCTCCTCGAGCGCATCCGGCATCATGGGATCGGGCGAGAAGCCCAGAACCCCCATGGCACGAGTCGAGGCATCGACGTCACTGACGGCCATGCCGACGTGGTGGAAAATGAATCCTGCAGACTCAGAATGCGGATTCATCGCGTGTCGCTCGTGACAAAATGCGATGGGGATACCCGACCCACGGCGCGAGCAGGGTCGCCCACATGGATCATCGCCCCCAGTAGATTTCCTCGGATGACGCTGCACGCCCCGACGACTGCCTCAGCGCCGATCTCGACGCCCGGCATCGCCGTTACGCGACCGCCAATTCGAGCGCCGTCGCCGATCGTGACGCCGGCATACCCTCGATGGACGTGTGGTCGTCGATAGTCAAGCGCCATGTCTGAAAACGATGCAAAACACGGCCCTATAAACACCAGATTGCCGATTTTCGAGTAATCAGTCAGATGGCAATGGCCATGAATGGAGCAGTTTTCCCCGATGTCGACATGATGTTCGATGGTGGAGCCTGATCCGACAGACGTGGCGGCCCCGATCGCGACATGCTCGCGGATAACGGCATGATGGCGGATTTTCACGCCTGCCCCAAGATTCACGCTGTGGTAGATGACCGCGTGTGTGGCCACAAGCGCGTTATCGCCGACTATGGTTGGACCACGTTCCACGCCGGTGCCATAACCGATGACGGCACCCTCGTCGATTACGCAGTCTCGCCCAACGCGGGCGATTGCGGCGATTCGAACACCCGCCTTGATCGTCGTTCCCGGCCCGACATGCGCCCCTTGTTCGATGACTGCAAGCGGCGATACAAAAGCATCAGGATCGATCACGATGAAGTACCTGATCGAGGAAATCGCAAATCCTGCCGACGGTCGTAAGTTCGACCGCCTCGTCCGGTTCGATCTGAATGGCGAACTCCTGCTCCAACGCGGCCAGAATCGACAACTGGCACAGAGAGTCCCAGTGTACGACCGTGCCCACCCCGGAGGACGCGTCAAGACTCTTCGGGTCGGTACGAACGATCGTTGCCACAAGTGAGACGACGCGGGCGTACGCGGAGGAATCGGATGGTGGCATGGTACTGGTTGTCGTGAGGGCGGATCGGTCTCGGACCGTAGATTAGATGAACCTATCCTTCATCTGTCATCACCGTGGCACTCAAAAATGAGCCCCGCCATGAAAACCCGGGCCTCCGATTCGGCGTCAACGGACAATTCGGAAGGTTCCCGGCTGCGACTGACGTAGACGTTTGGCGGTTTCGTGGTCACGGCGGCCTTCCAATCGCGGGCGGCCTGGGGCCCCGACACGCCCATGTGGGTGCCATATCGGGGTTCGGAAACCCGCACCCGGTACGCCGGTCGTACAGCCGCATAGTACTCCACGATCTCGGCACAGAAATTGACATTGGGAGAGAATCGAAATCGCCACTCCCGTTCTGCATCTGCGACGACGGCTTTGCGAACGAATGGACCGATCGCACTCTGGTAGGCAACGTTGTCGCTGTAGATGTAGTCCATGCGCGGCAGAAGCAGCACTGCGAATGTCCACATCACAGCTGCCGCCGCAACATCGCACCCCCCCCCCGGCGTGGGCCGCCTTGGCCCGCCACACCGTGACCGCATGATCCAAGGCGAGCCCGCCAGCGAGCAAGAAAAACAGGAAGGTGTCCACGCGGTTCCTTGCAAAGCCGAGCGACATCCCGATGCCGTAGTTGAGCACTACGAGGAGCAGCACGTACCCGCCGATGGTCGTCATCACAACCCGCCGCGCGGCCCCATCCGGAGCGTACATTTCCCGCACGTCCACCGCCGCCGACCATCCGATGGCAATCAGAAGACCACACGCCCCCACCACCAACGCGATCGTTCCGACATCCCCCGCGACCAGGCTGTGCAGGTACCACCATCCGAAGGATTGCTGCACGAATCGCGCCGCCGTTACGTAGTGATCGTCGAGTTTGCGGAAGAACGCAAGGATCTGCGACGCGACCTGCGCGTATGTGATCCCAACGACGGTCGAACTCGCCGACGCCGCCAGGGCGAGCTTGGCTATCACCCGAAAACCACTGGCGGCATCGGCGGGGCTTGGACTGTCGCGGCGTGACGATGTGACCACCATCACCGCGAATACCAACGCCGCCACCGTGGCGAACTGCACATTGGTTGGCAGCATTGCCACCGATAATCCGACGAGGGCCCCGAAACCCGTCGCCCCCCGCAGCGACATGCTGCCCGGCTTGCGGGCCATTTCCGCAAGCAGCCAGATGATTACCAGATTGCACGCCATCAACCCGCCATATGCGCGGGCTTGAAAGGACAGATCCAGCGGATACCACGACAAGACAAGCGCCGCATGACAGGCGAGGCCGATTGCCGGGATTGTGAACAGGCTCCTGCACATCCGCCACGAGATCACCACGAATGCGGTTGCGAACACGAGCGAAGGCAGTCTGATGAAGTGTTCGTGTACTCCCGCGCACGGCTGTACGACCCGCACGAGCAACGAATTGATGACGTGGTTGTTGCTGAAAGGATAGAGCGTGAGGGCATCATGAAAGCTCTGCCCGAAGAGCTGAAACGTGATTGCTTCGTCGTGCACGATGCCTGCGACATGCGCTTTGTAGAGCCGTACACCGATCGCACACATGGTGATGAAGGCGTAGCCTACCGTGACGAACCACGGCGACCGATCGAGTCCGGGAGATCGCTCCTGTTGCATGGTGCTGTGGCTTGCGAGCCACGACGATTGGTTTTGGACGCGAAAGATCGTCTTGGGCGGACTCACAACGCATCCGTCAAGTTATGGGTTATGGGAAGCGGGCTTGCGGCCGCGAGCTGGGCCCACACGGCCGGCGAGTACAACCGCCAGGCCCGCGGCGGCCCACGCGGCGAGCGTGATCCAGATCGCTCGCGCGTACGTGGCGGAATGATACCTGAACTCCAGCACATGCCGACCTGCGGGGAGATGGCAGGCCCGGTGGATCCGGTTCGCACGGAGCACGGGCAGCGGTGATCGGCTGCCGCCGTCGCTCGTCACCTCACACGTCCAGTCGCGGTGAAAGGCGTCGGCCAGGACGACGTATCCCGGCTGGCCAAGCTCCGCCTCCACCACCACCCGCTGCGGCTCGTCTATCGCGATCCGGCAAGACTCCGGTGACGACGTCGCCGTCGCGGCAGGCTCGGCCGCTGCCATCGTGGGCGTCGGAGGTCCATCGACAGGCTGCTCGATCACCGCACGGCTGCGGAGGTCCGGATACTGCTCGCTCGGAAAGGCGATCGACTGAATCTGCTCTTCCCACCGGAGCCAGTCGCGTTTCGTGACGGCGGGCTCGACGATCGCATCATGAACGATCCTCACTCGCGGCAAGCCGCTTTCGTTGCGGGCCACGATCACGGCAGGCGGTTCCCCGGGCGCCTGCGGTATCGGCACCTCCGCTACGCGAAGCCGCGGCCCGAGCGGCACGCGGCCGCGATTCTCGCCCCGCAACTGCTCAGGCGACCATTCCCTCAAAAACCGGTCGGCATCGCCCGGCGGAAGGCCCTCCGTGGGAATGATGAAGAAATCGACCGCCGCGAGGTCGAAGACTCGTCTGGGCAGGGCGACGTGCCCCTGTTCGCGGGATGGTGCAGCCAGCGCCTCGATGTCGTCGAACATCGCTGTGCCGATCTCACCAAACTTTTCGCAGCCATGCAGCCAGGGAACGTTGGCCCGCAGCGTGACGCCCGTGTACCGCACGAACCGACCGATGTCGCGAGTGTCGGCCCGGCGCATGCCCGCGCCGAGCGCCACGATCCGCATCCGTGGTGACGCGGCCGCCATCTCGGGCCGACGGCCCTGCTCGAGTTCCCGGAGGTAGTCGCTGCTTTCCACCAAGTCGCCGAAGCGACCCACGAGCACCTCTCGGCGGGCGGCGATCGCCAGATCCGCCACCGTCATCACGCAGAGCAATGCCTGCAAAGCCTTTGACCACCCCTGGCCCCGGCGTGCGGCCAACGCCGACCACACGCACACCGCCACCACGCATGCGTGGACGCCCCCGCTGAAGACCGCCCAAAACACCTGCGCGGCCCGCGCCGGGTCGCTCCCGGCCGGCAACACGGCGGACGGGCCCGCAAGAACGGCGGCGCCGGCGAGCCCGATCGCCCCCGCCCCGCAGATGCCACCGATCACTGCGACCGCCCGTTGCAACCGTTCCCGCCAGACGGGCTCATCGAGCCGATTGACCAGCAAGCCCGCAAGGCAGGCCCATGCGAGGGTGAATACGGTCATCCACTTGGCCGGGTAGCGAAAGGCGGCATATCCCGGGGCGGCGACCGAAAGCAGCCAATACACGCCGCCGACCTCGTCGCCCGCGCGATAGCCGATCGCCCGCCAATCACCGGCGAAAAGACTTCCCGCCGTGCGGACCAGGCCACTCAGCCCGAGCCCTCCCAAGGCCGCCGCCAGTGACAGCCCCGCCACGAGCAGCCAAAACCCGGCCCACGGCACCCCGCGGCCCCTCCACATGGCGAGCACCACGACCGCGGCCGCTGGCAGCAGGCCGGCATAGAGCGAGTTGGCCCAGGCCGTCGCCGTGTCGAGGCCCGCTAGCATCGCCCATCGCGCATACGGCATGCCGCTGGCGTCGGGCCAGAAACATTCCACGAGCCGCCAGGGCACGATCGAAAAGGCGTAGGTGTCGGCGTAGTGCTCGGCGGCCATGCCCGGCCTGCCGATCAGAATCTCATACCAGGTGGCGAGCGCCCGCGTTTCGGAGGGCAATGAAAAATACCTGGGGAGATCCCAGATCGAGTGCGGCGCGATATCCATGGCACGCGACGACTCACGGGTGAACTCCGCGGCGACGGCCACCTGCACGTACGAGAGCAGCGCCCCCGCCAGGCCGGCAGCTGCTAGCAGCAGACAGCTCCGCCAGCGAAACGGCCGGGCGGCAAGCCACCGCAGGCCGAGGACAAGCCCGGCGTGGTATGCGGTCTGCGGCTCACCGCACAACACGCACATCGCGAGCGACGCGGCAAGTAGGGTGAACGGGCGGATACCCGGCGCGTCGAGCAGCCGCCACCCGCCGACGATCGCCCAGGCGAGCCACGCCGGCCCCATGCCGTAGGCGGGGTTGTAGATCTGCAGAAACACGCTGCCGCCGAACCCGTACGTCAGCGCGGCGATGCACGCGGCGGGCACCGCGCAGCCCATGTCCCGAGCCAGCTGAAACGCCCCGGCCGCGGCGAGGATCAGGTGGGCCACGAGCAAGACGTTGAGCGACAGGCCATCGGGCAGCAAGAAGATCGCAAGCAGTTGGGGCGGATAGAACGCCCCGCTGTTGCCGAGCGCAGCCAACGGCTGGCCGTTGTTCAACAGGGGATTCCACAGCGGGGGCCGACCCGCCAGCCATTCCTCGCGCACCAGCTGAAACAGCGGGGGCGTATAGTGCAGCGAGTCACGATACGCAAACAGGGCATCGGGATGAAAAGCATCGAAGAGCGACACGGCCACCACAGCTGTGATCAGCACGGCGGGAAACCACTTCCGCGCCACGAGCTTCTCGAGCGGATTGACGGCTGACTGTAACCCTTGTCGGTTCATCGCCGCCCCCCTCCAACGACAGACCGGGCGACCGCCGCCCCCGCCACCCCCCACGCCACGAGCGTCACCGGCCACGTCCAGGCGAACGTCCGCGAATGATGGCGAAACTCGAGCACATGCCGCCCGGTGGGCAGGCTCACCGCGCGATGGATCCGATTCGCCCGCCGGATCGGCTCGGCCCGCGGCGGCCCGCCGTCGCTCGACACGGTGACGTGCCAATCGGGATGCCAGCTGTCGGCGAGCACGACGAGGCCGGGCGACACAAGATCGGCCTCCAGCACCACGCGATCGGCCGCGTCACTCACGAGACGGCAGGCATCGGCGGTCGGGATCGTCCGCGAGTTTCCCTCGGGAAACAGTTCCCTGGCCGTCGCCCCCTCGACCAACACGCCGTGAAACAGATCGGGCACCGCGGGATTCGGAAACGCAATCCGCTTCAGAAAATCGATCCACGGCCCCCAGTCGCGCTTGCTCACGGCGGGCACGGCCGCCGCCTGCCGCACGATCCGCGCCCGCGGCAACGCCGAAAGATTGCGGACCACGACCATGAGCGGCGGGGCCCCCTCGGAATCGCGGGCGGTGTTGACGATCGGCAAAGGCTCGCCGCGGGGCGCCGGCCCGGAAAACCCGCCAGCTTTCTGCTCAGCGGACCAGTCTTCGAGGAGCGTTGCCGACGCCCGAAGTTCCGGCTCGCCGGCCCCGACGGCGAAGTATTCCACGCTGCAAAGATCGAACGTCCGCCGCGGCATGATCTCGGCCGCTTCTGCCCGCAGCGGGCAGATCAGCGTTTCGATGTCCTGCGGCATCGCGGTGCTCCGCTCGCCGATCTTCTCGCAGCCGCGTAGCCACGGGCCGTGGCCGACGAGCGACTCGCCGATCTCCCGCACGTATCGCGTGAGGTCGAGCGGGTCGATCAGCAACGACTTTGGATCGACGACGGCGATCCGCATCCGGGGGGCCACGGCGGCCAGATCGGGAGCCCGCTCCGTCGCGAGTGCTTCGAGCGTGCTGCTGCCGCCCAGCAGCGTGTCGAGCCGTTCGATGAGCAGTTCTCGGCGGCCTGCGATCGCGAGATCGGCGGCGAGAATGAGCACCAGCAGCGCGGGCACCGATCCGGCGAGCCTGCCCGTGGTGAAGACACCCTCGCGAAGCAGCAAGGCCGTTCCGACCGCGAACGCCACGGCATGCACGCCGCCTCGCATCACGGCGCCAAAGACCGACAGACGGCGGGCCTCGAGCGAGCCGCCGGGAAGCACGTTCGCCGCGCCTTGCATGACGGCCGCCACCGCGAGCCCGACCGCTACGACCGCGACGACCCCCGCAACTCCCATTGCGATCGCCCGAGCGCGAGCCCGCACCCGCACGTCGCCGAGGCTGTCGAAGCCCATGGCAGCCAGCTGACCAAGCGCAAGCGCGAACACCGTCATCCATTTCGCGGGATATCGAAATCCCGCATAGCCGGGCAGGCCGATCGACAGCGCCCAGTAGAGCCCCCCCACCTCGTCGCCGTGGGAATAACCAAGCGTGCCGAGCTCGCCCGTCAGGATCGCAGCCGCATTCCGCACGATCCCCACGAGCCCGAGCCCCCCCATGCTGGCCACGACCGCGAGCGCGGCCGCCAGGCCCCAGGCTTTGCGAACTGGCCAGCGGGCTGCGGGCGCGAGCCATGCCGCCGCGGCGAGGGCGAGCGGCACGATGCCGGAGTAGAGCGAGTTGGCCCAGACTTCTCCATTATCAAGGCGGAGATTCGCCGCCCATCTGCCGGCGATCGTCCCCAGGGCATCGGGCCAGATGAACTCGACGAGCCGCAGGGGATGCAGTGCGAAGGCGTAGATCGCTCCGTAATGCCCGGCCGCCGCCCGCGGCCGGCCGATGAAGATGTCGTACCAGGCCGCGCGGTCGCCGATCTCCGCGCGGTGGGCGAAATACGAAGGAAGCTCCCAGATTGAATACGGGGCCAAGTCCATCGACCGCTGCGTGTCGCGGGTGAACTCGGCCGCAAGGGCCACCTGCACGAGCGCGAGGAGCCCGCCCGCGAAGCCAGCCGCGGCCAGCAGCCCAAAGCCCTTCCACGATCTCCCGGGGAGCACGAGCCAGAAGAGCCCGAGCACGAGCCCGGCATGGTAGGCCGCCTGTGGATCGCCGCAGAAGACGCTCATGGCTAGTGCCGCCGCGAGCAGCACGAAGTCACGGGTTCCGCCCCTGGCCTGCACGAGCCGCAGGCCCGCGTAGACAGCCCACGCGAGCCACGCGGCGCCCGCCGCATAGATCGGGTTATAGACCTGCAGGAGCACGCTCCCGCCAAACGCATACGCGAGCCCCGCGGCCGTCGCCGCCGGCCGCGAGCCGCCCTGATCACGCGCGAGGAAATACGCCCCGGTCGCGGCGAGCGCGAGATGAAGGATGCAATACACATTGAGCGACGTGCCGTCGGGCAGGAGCATCGTGAGGAGAATCTGCGGCGGATAAAACGCGCCCGCGCTCCCCATCCCGGCGAGCGGCTGCCCGCAGTTGGCGAGCGGATTCCAGAGCGGCACGCGGCCGGCGAGCCACTCGTCGGCGACGAGTCGATAGAGCGGCGGATAAAAATGCAGCGAGTCGCGAAAGGCGAACACGAGCCCCGGGCCGACCGAGCCGGCAAACAGCACCGCGACCGTGGCGAGGAGCACGATCGGAAACAACCATGGGCGGGTGGTGGAGGATGCGGCCATGCTGTCGCGCGGAAGAAGCGGGAGGGCGAGTACGATACGTCAGACGTCCCATTCCAACCCTGATGTCCGCCGACTGCAATGCCCGGCACCCTCACTGTGAGAATCCGATGAGCACGGTCCGTGACAATAAAGGCTGGCCAAGCACGTCCGTCGCCTGCGGGCTGATCGTCGCTGCGGTCGCGGCCGCGTATTCCAACAGCCTCGAATACCCATTTCTCTTCGACGGCATTCCGCTCGCCGAGGGTCTGCGGACGCTGTCGCTCGCCGACCCCGCCGGCTGGTTCCTGCCGCGGCCGCGGACCTTCGGCTTCTTGACGTTCGAATTCCAAAACACGCTCCACGGCATGTGGCTGCCGGGGTTTCACGTCGTCAACATCGCGATCCATGCGGCGGCCGCCTGTCTGCTCTTCCTGATCACGCGCGGCGTGACGACGCCCCGGCTGGGGCCGCAGCGGGCGGCAGTGGCGGCCCTGTTCACCGCCCTGCTCTGGAGCCTGCATCCGCTGCAGACGCACTCCGTCACCTACCTCTACCAGCGGTTCGAGTCGCTGATGGGGCTCTTGTTTCTCGGCGGCTTGTATTGCCTGTGGCGGGCGGCGGCGAGCGGCGGATCGCGGCTCGCACCCTGGCAGTGGCTGGCTGCGTCGTATGCCTGCGTGCTGCTCTCGATCGCGACGAAGGAAGTCGGCATCACGGCATTGCCCGTGTTTCTGCTCTTCGACCGGGCGTTTCTCGCCGGGTCGTGGCGGGAGGTGTTTTCGCGGCGCGGCTGGTATTACGGAGCGCTCCTGGCGATCGTCGGGGCCGGCGTGGGCTACGTCCTGCTCAATCGCGGCCACTATCTCGCGGGCGGACTGCTCTGTGCCCAGCGGGTGAGCACCTGGCAATACCTTCGCACGCAGCCCGAAGTGATCGGCCACTATCTGGCTCAGGCGATCTGGCCGAGCCGGCTCTGCATCGATCCCTCCTGGCCCGTGCAGGACGACCCGCCGCGGCTCGCCATCGCCTGGGGGCTCGTGGCCGCGGCGACCGCCGGCTCGGCCTGGCTGTGGCGGCGCAATCCGCAACTCGGCTTCCTGCCGCTGGCCTTCGCGCTCGTGCTCGCTCCCACGTCGAGCTTCGCCCCGACGATCGATCTGGCCTTCGAGCACCGCATCTATCTTTCGCTCGCGTGCGTCGCGGCTGCGATTGCCGTGGGCACCGTGCAGTCTTTCTCCGATCTCCGCCTGTCGACGGCGGTTCTCGGCACTGTGGCTCTCGCCCTCGCCAACGCGACGCACCAGCGCAACACGGTTCACACCTCGCCGCTTTCACTCTGGGCCGACGCGGCCATCAAGACACCGCACAGCACGAAGGCATGGGCAAATCTCGGCACGGCGCTCGAGGAGGCGGGAGACCGCGAGGCGGCGGCACGGGCCTATGGCGAAATCGTCTCGCTCTATCGGGGTGCCGCGGGCTTCGAGCCGCATCCGCTCGCGGATATCGCCCGTCGCGTGCCGCGGACGATCGAGTATGTGTGGTATGGCTACGCTCGGCTGGCAAACTTCGTACTCGATTCTGGTGACGCCACCGCGGCCCGGCGGCTGTACGCGGAAATCACCCGCCTTCCGTCGCTCCCGCAGGGGTGTCTCGACCACCCCCAGATCAAGGCCCTCCGCGAGCGGCTCGACTCGACGCATTGATTCGTAACGGGCCGATGGGAGACTCGTTGGTGCGAGCCATTCCCCACCATTGCTCCTCGGCCATGCCCGCCGCTCAATGACCGACCACCAGCCCCTCCTCGCGCTCCTCCGCCGCCTCTGGGCGCATCTGCCGGCCAAGCGGCGCTTCCAGCTCGTGGCGGTGTTCGGCTCAATGCTGGCCAGCGGCTTTGCCGAGATCGTGAGTCTCGCGGCCGTCGTTCCATTTCTGACGGTGCTCGCCGACCCCGGGCGGCTCTGGAGCCAGCCCTGGGTGCGGAGCTTCGCCGAATCCCGCGGCCTCACCGAGCCCGGTCAACTGCTCCTGCCCGCGACGCTTCTCTTCGCGGCCGCGGCGATCGCCTCGGGCGCGATCCGCCTCGTGAACCTCTGGCTCTCCGGCCGCGTGGCTGCGGGCACCGGCAGCGATCTCTCGCAGGAGGCCTACCGCCGCACGCTCTTCCAGCCCTACTCGGTGCATGTGGCCCGCAACTCTGCCACGATCACGACGGCCGTGATTTCGCACGTCGATGGCCTGATCTACGGCGTGCTCAATCCGCTGCTTTTGATCGCGGTCAACGTCGCCGTGATCGCCGCGATCGCACTCGGCCTCGTGCTCATCGACCCCTGGGTGGCGTTTCTCACGGTGCTCGCCTTCGGCGGCGCGTATCTTGCGATCTCGGCGGCCACGAAGGCCTCGCTCGCCGCCAACAGCCGCGAACAGGCCGCAAGCAACAAGGCCCTCGTGCAGAATGTGCAGGAGGGCCTCGGCGCGATCCGCGACGTGCTCCTCGACCATTCGCAGCCCTACTATCTGGCCCGCTATCGCAACGCCGACTGGGCGATCCGGCAACTGCGGGCCCGGGCCGAACTGCTCGGCGGGTTTCCGCGGTTTGTGATCGAGGCTGCGGGCATGGCGGGCGTGGCGGCGCTGGCCTACGTGCTCGTCTCGCGGCAGGGGGGCATCGCGGCGGCCCTCCCCGTGCTCGGAGCCCTCGCGCTTGGCGCCCAGCGGCTCTTGCCCGCGCTCCAGCAGACCTACATTTCATTCACGCAGGTGCAGGCCCACGCGGCCGGCTTCCAGACCGTGCTCGACCTCCTCGACCAGCCCGCCCCCGATGCCGACCGTTCCCGCGCGGCCCCCGCCCCGTTCACCGAGTCAATCGCGCTCGACCACTGTTCCTTCCGCTACCAGCCCGACCTCCCGCTCGTGCTGGCCGACGTGTCGCTTGTGATTCATCGCGGCGAACGCATGGCCCTCGTAGGGCCCACGGGCAGCGGCAAGAGCACGCTCGCCGATATCCTCATGGGGCTGCTCGCGCCGACAAGCGGCCGGCTCCTGATCGACGGCCGCGAGGTGGACTCCGAGGCCTGGCAGGCGAACATCGCGCATGTGCCGCAGAGCATCTTTCTCGCCGACGCGTCGATCGCAGAGAACATCGCCCTCGGCATCCCGGCGGCGGAGGTCGATCACGGGCGGCTGGAGGCGGCGGCCCGGCAGGCGCAGATCGCGGGGTTCATCGAATCGCTGCCCAAGGCGTATGCCACCACCGTCGGCGAACGGGGCGTGCGGCTCTCGGGGGGCCAGCGGCAGCGGATCGGCATCGCCCGGGCGCTCTACAAGCAGGCCCCGGTGCTCGTCTTCGACGAGGCCACCAGCGCCCTCGACGACGTCACCGAAAAAGCCCTCATGGACACGCTCGCCGGCCTCTCCCGCGACCTCACGATCATCCTGATCGCCCACCGGCTCTCGACCACGGCCTACTGCGACCGCGTGATCACCGTCGCGGCTGGGTCGCTCACGGAAGCGGATTCTAGCCAGCCACAATGCTGATCCCGGGCAGGGCCGCGAAGCCGCGATCGAATGTCATGATCGTGGAGATGCCGTGCCGCTGCATGACGGCGGCGTGGATCGCGTCGCGGGCCGAGAGGCCGCGATGCTGCATCACGATATCTCGCGCCGCTTCCACATCGTGCCGAGTGATGGGGATGACTTCGTCCGCGAGCGCGAGGAGCACGCCAAGCGCGGGTTGGATCGCATCCCGGCGGTCGATGGCGGTGTAGCGGTGCAGAATCTCCTGCAGCACCTCTGCGTCGGTCACCAACCTCTCATTGGCGCTCACCGCCCGCTCGAGCATTCGCTGGGTGTCGAACTTGTGGGGATGCGATTCGCCCACGAGACACATCGGGATGTTGGAA
Organism: Planctomycetia bacterium; assembly: GCA_014192425.1. NCBI lineage: Bacteria > Pseudomonadati > Planctomycetota > Planctomycetia > Planctomycetia bacterium. The sequence goes on from BJHK01000014.1 coordinate 29,877, forward strand.
TCGACGAAGATCACCGTGATCTCCGCCGCGGCGCGGCCGGGGGCGGCACGGCCGGTCCGGCGAGCATCCCACGCTCGATTTCGCCAAGCATCGAGGCGATGTCCCCCGATGGAAAATCATGGCCGGCCGCCGCCCTGATGGCGGCAACTTTTTTGGCGGGATCGCCCGACGCCTGCCGCCGCTTTGCATCGTCCAGGGCGCGGCGCACCCACGCCGCGACGGTTAGCCGCTCGCGCTCCGCGAGCCCGCGGATTTCGGAAAACTCATTGTCGGGCAAAAGCACCTGCAGTCGTTTACTCATGCTATGAGTATAAAAGACTCATATGGTGAGTCAAACCGGTGACGAGCATCGCCCGCGGCCGTCACGGCTGCCCGCAATCGGCCTCTGCCACGCACCATTCGGCCAGTGCAAGCTGCGACGCAACTCATGGATTCCAAATCCAGAACCGGCATACTGCGGATTCAGCCGGGCGCTGGCCTGCCGGGCGGCGGAAACTGTCTCGGACCGGGTGCTCGCCAGCCCGCCGCCCGCCACCCACGGGAACGGAGTGCGCGCAGGCTCCCTCCGATAGCAGCGGGTTTTTAGAACGCTCCACGCGATGAAAGCCGTCATTCTTGCCGGGGGTCTCGGCACCCGGCTCGCCGAGGAGACCCACCTCAAGCCCAAGCCGATGGTGGAGATCGGCGGCCGGCCGATCCTTTGGCATATCATGAAGCTCTATTCCGCCCACTGCGTGAACGAGTTCGTGATCTGCTGCGGCTATCGCGGCTACGTGATCAAGGAGTATTTCGCCAACTATTTCCTCCACATGTCGGACGTGACGTTCGACATGACCACCAACGGCATGACGGTACACGAGCGCAAGGCCGAACCCTGGAAGGTGACGCTCGTGGACACGGGCGATGCCACGCTCACCGCCGGTCGCCTGAAACGAGTGGCCGACCATGTCAAGCACGACGACTGTTTCTGCTTCACGTATGGCGACGGTCTCGCCGACATCGACATCACCCGGCTGATCGCGTTTCATCGCGGGCACGACAGGCTGGCGACGGTCACCGCCGTCGCGCCCCCTGGTCGATACGGTGCCCTGGACATCTCCGGCACCGTGGTCCACGGATTCGCGGAGAAGCCCCGTGGCGACGGCGGCCGCATCAACGGCGGCTTTCTCGTGCTTTCACCCGGAGTCATCGACACCATCGCCGGCGACCAGTCGAGCTTCGAGTCGGAAACGCTCCCCGCCCTTGCCGCGCGGGCTCAGCTCGAAGCCTTCGACCACGACGGATTCTGGCTCGCGATGGATACCGTCCGCGACCGCACCGTGCTCGAAGAACTCTGGCAGGCCGGCCGCGCGCCATGGAAGGCGTGGCCATGACGAAGCCTCCTGACGACTTCTGGCGGCATCGACGTGTACTCGTCACCGGACACACCGGCTTCAAGGGCTCGTGGCTGACGCTCTGGCTCGCGCGGCTCGGCGCCAACGTCACGGGCCTTGCGTTCCCGCCGGCCACGACACCCGCGCTCTTCACGCTCGCCGACATCGGGTCGCTGTGCACGACCCACTACTGCGACATCCGCGACGCAGGAGTGGTCAACCGCGTGTTCGCGACAGCCCGCCCCGAGATCGTGTTTCACCTGGCGGCCCAGCCGCTCGTGCGGGAAAGCTACCGCGAGCCGGTGGCCACGTTTGCGACGAACGTGCTCGGCACGGTGCACGTGCTCGACGCGATCCGACGGTCGGGCAGCGTCCGCGCGGCGGTGATCGTGACGACCGACAAGGTGTATCGCGACGAAGCTCCTGCCCGCAGCACGCCGGCGGAAACGCGGGGCTACCTCGAATCCGACCCCCTTGGCGGCCACGACCCCTACGCCGCAAGCAAGGCCGCCGGTGAACTCGTCACCGAGAGCTATCGGCAGGCGTACCTTGCCACGGCCGGCAGTGCCGTTGCCACGGCGCGGGCCGGCAACGTGATCGGCGGCGGTGATTGGTCGGCCGACCGTCTCCTGCCCGACGCCATGCGGGCTTGGCTCACCGGCGCCCCGCTCGTCGTCCGTCGGCCCGACTCCGTTCGCCCCTGGCAGCACGTCCTCGATCCACTCGCCGGATATCTCGCGCTCGCAGAGGGGCTCTGGCACGACCCGACGCTTGCGACCGCCTACAACTTCGGGCCACCGCCCGCCGCTGCCGCCTCCGTGAGGCGGGTCGTGGATCTCGCTCGTCAAACCCTCGGGCGGGGCGATGCGGTGTTTCAAGGTGGCGATGACGGCCCCCACGAATCAGGCTGGCTAGCGCTCGACGCCTCCCGAGCCGCCGCGCTCCTCGGCATCCAACCGCGGTTCGATCTTGAGACGTCCGTCTCGCGCACCGTTGGCTGGTATTGCCGCCAGAGCCGCGGGGAACGAGCGGCCGCGCTGTGCCATGCCGACATCGATGCCTTCGAACAGATAGCCAGTTGAATCTGATTGACACTGCCGGCCAGATCAGTAGCCTCACTCCACGCCCCCCGCGCTAGTGGTCTGCCAGTCCAGGCGTCGGGCATTTCACGGCTCGAAGCGGCCACGATCACCGTGGCTCCGTGGTACATCAGTTTCTACCTCTCCTGGCTCGAAGGAACGGCGCACGTTCGCAACGCGAAACCGATCTGGCTCACCTACGAATCATTTTTCGCGAATCCGCGGCGGGAGTTTGCCTCGCTCCTCGACAGGTTGGACCTGCACTACGGCGATGACGACATCGAAAGTGCCTGGCACGCCCGGACGCCGGACCGTTTCAACGTGGGCGTCGTCGGCCGCGGAAAAGCCGCCTTCGAGGCCGATCCGGGGGCAACGCAGGCCCTCGAACGTCTTGTTCGTCTCTACCCCACCGTGGATTTGAGCCCGATTCTTTCCGCTCCGCTGGTACCCGCGTCCCCGGAAGCCGGTTCCGCATGAGCGGTCTCACGATCACGCCCCTTCCGCTCGACGGCCTCTGCCTCGTCGAGCGGCGGCGGCACGCCGACGAGCGGGGCGAGTTTGCCCGGCTCTGGTCTGCCGACGCTCTCTCCGCCCACGGTTTTCCCTTCGGCCCCGTGCAGGTGAATCATTCCATCACCCGCAATCGCGGCACGATCCGCGGCCTCCACTACCAGGCCCCGCCCCACACTGAAACCCGGCTCGTCTCGTGCATCCGTGGCGAGATCTACGACGTGGCCGTGGATCTGCGGCCCGATTCGCCGACGTTTCTCCAGTGGCATGCCGAGCGGCTCTCGCCGGAGAACGGCCGCGCGGTCTTGATTCCCGAGGGCTTCGCCCACGGCTTTCAAACGCTCACCGACGACTGCGAGATCGTCTACTGCCATTCGCGGCCCTACGTCGCCGAGGCCGAAACGGGCGTGGCGTTCGACGATCCAGCCCTCTCGATTCCCTGGCCGCTGCCGCCGACGGCCGTCTCCGACCGCGACCGCGGACATGCGCCGCTCGCCGCGCACACGCAACGCCTGTCCGCGGCCGTCCGCTGCCGCCATTGTGGGGCGGCCCTGCGGCTGCAGCTCGTCGATCTCGGCCGCCAGCCCTCGTCGAATGCCTATCTCTCGGCCGCCGCGCTCGATGCCCCGGAGACGACGCATCCCCTGCGGGCCTACGTCTGCGAACGCTGCTGGCTCGTGCAGACGGAAGACTTTGCCGCCCCGACCGATCTCTTCGCCCACGACTACGCCTATTTCTCGAGCACGTCGTTCACCTGGTCGAAGCACGCTGCGGCCTACACGGCGATGATCGTCGATCGGCTCGGGCTCTCCCGCGACAGTTTTGTCGTGGAACTGGCCTCCAACGACGGCTACCTGCTGCGGCATTTCGTGGCCCTGGGCATCCCCTGCCTCGGCATCGAGCCCACCGCGGGCACGGCCGCTGCAGCCGAGGCCGCGGGCGTGCGGACGCGGCGGGAGTTTTTCACGGAGCGGCTCGGTGCCGAGCTGGCAGCCCAAGGCCGCCGTGCTGACCTCGTGATCGGCAACAACGTCTTCGCCCACGTGCCCGACATCAACGACTTCACCCGTGGCCTCGCGGCCTTGCTCGCGCCAGGCGGCACGATCACGCTCGAGTTTCCGAGCCTGCGGATTCTCGTCGAGAAGACGCTGTTCGACACGATCTACCACGAGCACTATTCCTACCTCTCGCTCGCGGTTACGGAGCGGATCTTCCGCTCGGCCGGGCTTCGTGTCTTCGACGTCGAGGAATATGCGACGCATGGCGGCAGCCTGCGGGTGTATGGCTGCCATGCCGACGATCCCCGGCCGACAACCACCCGCCTGGCCGCGATGCTCGCCGCGGAGCAGGCCGCGGGGCTCCAGTCGCCCGTGGCCTATGCGGGCTTTCAGCAGAGGGTGGGAGCGATCCGCGACGAACTTGTGGCCTTCCTCGAAGGCGAGAAGACCGCGGGCCGCCGTGTGGCCGCGTATGGCGCCGCCGCCAAGGGCAACACGCTGCTCAACTTCGCCGGCATCACGCCTGACCTTTTGCCTTACGTGTGCGATGCGGCCCCTTCGAAGCAAGGCCTCTTGTTGCCGGGCAGCCGGATTCCGATCCACGCCCCGGAGCATCTCGCAGCCGATCGGCCCGACACGGTCTTGATCCTGGCCTGGAACCTCGCCGGCGAGATCAAGCAGCAACTCGCACCGCGGCTTCCGACCAACACGCGGTATGTCGTGGCCGTGCCGAGGATGGCTGACGTATGACGACCGATCCGGCCAAGCCGCGCATTCCGTACACCAAGCCGTCGATCACGGACCTCGAGATCCGGTACGCCACCGATGCCGTGACCAACGGATGGGGCGAGCGGTGCTATGAATATATCGGCCGCTTTGAGGATGCGTTTCGCGCACATCTGGGTGTGAAGCATGCGATCGCCACATCGAGCTGCACTGGCGCCCTGCACATGGGCCTTGCGGCGCTCGGCATCGGCCCGGGCGACGAGGTGATCCTCGCCGACACGAATTGGATCGCCACTGCCGCCCCGATCGTGCATCTCGGAGCGAAGCCCGTCTTCGTGGACATCCTGCCCGACACCTGGTGCATCGATCCCGCACTCGCGGAGGCGGCGATCACACCACGCACGAGGGCGATCATCGCCGTCCACATCTACGGCAATCTCTGCGACATGGATCGACTTCTCGCCATCGGCGAGCGGCATGGCATCCCGGTCGTGGAAGACGCGGCGGAGGCGATTGGTTCGGTCTGGCACGGCCGGCGGGCTGGCTCAATGGGCCGGTTTGGCGCGTTTTCGTTTCATGGCACGAAGACGCTCACCACGGGGGAGGGGGGCATGTTCGTGACGAACGACGACGCCCTCTATGAGCATGTGCTCACGCTCAGCAACCACGGCCGCGCCCGCGGCCAGACGAAACAGTTCTGGGCCGACATGGTAGGTTTCAAGTACAAGATGTCGAATGTGCAGGCGGCGATCGGCTGCGCGCAGCTCGAGCGTGTCGAAGAACTCGTTGCCCGCAAGCGGGAGATCATGCAGGCCTACCGGGACGCGTTCGCGGGCATCCCCGCAATCTCGATGAATCCAGAGCCGCCCGGCACGGTGAACGGCTCATGGATGCCGACGGTGGTCTTTAACCCCCGCACGGGCGTGACCCGCGAGCGATTGCTGGAGGCGTTTCGCGAAGAAAACATCGACGCCCGGGTGTTTTTTTGGCCGCTGTCGGGCCTGCCCGTCTTCGGTGGTCGGCCAACCAACCCCATCGCCGACGACACGGCCCAGCGAGCGATCAATTTGCCGTCGTTTCACGAAGTAACAAGCTTGTCATTGACGCGTATTGCCTCTGCTTGCAAATGGGTTTTTTGTGGCCCAGGCTTAGAGCCTTACCGCCGCCCATGATCTCATATCTCCTCCAGCACAAGAATGCGCTTGTAGAAGACTCAGTTCCATGTCGGCTGCCTGTGGTCGATCGTGAGGGGAGGCCTGCGGGATCGCTGAGGTTGATGAACCGCACACTCGCAGCCGACCCGGTTGTGGTAGCTGACCTGACCAACTGGCGACGCACGTACATGCGTTTTTTTCTGACGCACTTTGAACCCACGGAAGAGCGAACGCAACATTGGCTGGCTCACACTGCGCTGCCTGCCGCTGATCGCCTGTTGTTTCTACTTGAGACTAGCCCAGACTTCTTTATCGGCAATTTCGGTCTAGCAGGCATCGGTCCGTTCAGCGCCGAATTGGATAATCTCATTCGCGGCCGACGGGGGGGCGGGCCCGAATTTATTTACCTCTCTGAGTGCGCCCTACTGTGGTGGTTGTTTGCTGACCAAAGCCGTGAAACAGCGACGCTACGCGTGTTCTCCAACAACCGCTTGACAATCGGGTTGCATCTGAGTGTTGGCTTTTCCACGACTGCCAGCGACCCTCTCTTCGTTCACCCGGAAGGCGAGGAGTGTGGGTACACCCTTCACGGTGGATCACTTCCCACCGGCTTCGCCTACGATGAGATGAAATTAACTCGCAGTCAGTTCCATTCATGTAATCCCTGGGTCCGCAAGGCTTATCAATCGTTTTTGAATCCTCTCGGCCAGCTACACGAATGAATGATCGCATCGCATCACTTGAACGAACTCGCGAACGGTTGCCGGCGATGGGGTCGAATGTCGCAGTTCGTCAAGCCGTATCGGCCTTCATTCTTGAAACAGCCCCGCATCAGTACACATACCGTTTCGACTGGCTTGGCCGACCGATCATCCAGTTTCCGCAAGACATCGTCGCGGTCCAGGAACTGATCTGGGCGGTTCGGCCCGATCTGATCATCGAGACGGGCATCGCCCATGGCGGGTCGCTGATTCTCAGCGCCTCGCTGCTGGCTTTGCTCGACCTGTGCGACGCGAGCACGGCCGGCACGACCATCGATCCACGTCACTCACAGCGGAAGGTGATCGGCATCGATGTCGACATCCGACCGCACAACCGCGCCGCAATCGAGTCACACCCTCTGGCTCAGCGGATCGAGATGATCGAGGGCTCGAGTATCGATGCCGCTGTGATTGCCTCAGTGCGTGAACGAGCCATGTCCGCCACGACTGTCATGGTGTTTCTCGACAGCAACCATACCCATGACCATGTGCTGGCCGAGCTGCAGGCATACGCCCCGCTCGTAACGCCGGGCAGTTACTGCGTGGTCTTCGACACAATCGTCGAGCACATGCCGAAGAGCATGTTCCCTGCCCGGCCGTGGGGCCCGGGCAACAACCCGAAAACCGCCGTGCACGAGTTTCTCGCGTCGCACCCGGAGTTCACTATAGATGCGGCCATCCCCGACAAGCTGCTGATCACCGTGGCGCCGGATGGGTATTTGAAGCGGATTCACTGATTCGGCATTGCCTCATCCTGAAACGGAATCCACGGAGTGTTTGCATACCGCGATTCTCTTCAGCGCCACGGCAGTCCTGCAATCCCATGCATGCTGCTACGGGGCTCTCCGCTTCTCAAGACTTCAGCTGCAAAAGTCGCCGCTGAACTTACATCGTGCACTTCCTCCGAACACGAACGGGGCTTCTGCCATGGACCGTTGTCACTGGCTGCTTTGCTGACCGAGCGCAGAACTGTGCGAAGTGTCCGCCGGCCGATTTCGAATAGCACGCCGACGAAATCGCCCTGGCTCATCGCCTCCGCAAACACGCCCCGCAGTCGTGTCCGACGCATCGTCGGATTGTGAACACCACGGCATTCATTGAGGGCGGACGCATAAAATGCGGGTAATCGTATTCTGGCACGAAGGTCGGGGCGATCGTATCGCAAAGCGGCTTCATGGATGCTGTCCAGCGTGGCGAGACCGACGGTGTGCAGAGGGCAATGCGGGCGTTCGTCAATTGCGACCATGTCTTTGAGGAAGCGGGCCGCATCTTCACCTCCCTCGCGGGACTGGGCCCCGTTCGATTTAGCCCCTTCGCCCGCAACGGTCAGCACCGACCCCGTGGAAATGAAAGTGGGCGTATTCAAAGCCACAGTCACGGCCGTGTACACGTCGGGAGACGCGCGGTGGAACACGAAACCGTCCCTCGCCAAATCCACAAGCAGTTGGCGGGGGACGAAGTTGTGGTACACCATTGGACCGTCGATATAGCGAACCTCACATCGACAGAGCTTGCTGAGAAAATCGTCACACGAAATGACTTTCTCTTCGCTGCTCGGCGGCTGATGAAACCAAAACGTGTTTCGCCGATCGGGTTCGGCAACGTCTGGCCAGCAATAGTGGGCGATCGTGTGCTGGATCGGCTGCACGCCATGGCGGGCGGCAATCGCGGCAACCTCCCTTACTGCCCCTGGCATTAGCCCATCATCGTCGCCGATAAATGTGACCAATTCGCCGGTCATATAAGGAATGATGAAATCCCAGTGTCTCGACATCGGCAAGTAACGATCCGGCCGTATGTACCGAATTCGAGAATCACGGAAGGCGGCAACGGTCGCCTCAGCGGCACCCGGTGAGTTGTCGGAAACAAGAATTTCAAGGTCCTGATAGTCCTGCTCGACGCACGTTTTCAAGCAGGACTGCAGGTAATTGGTCCGCCCCGCAATCGTGGGAATCGCAACGGTGATCTTCACGGCAGTTTTTAACTTCTGAGTGTCGTTCGCTGGCGTAGACGAGCGTGAGAAAACCTCTAGAGAATAGCATTGAACGTCTCGACCGCGGCATATTTATCGACTGCACCCTCGCCGCAGCCCAGCAGCAGGCGACGGGTATCGCGCGGGTCGTCAGGGAACTCACCGAGGTTGGCAATGCCACGAGAGGCAATGCGAGTGCCGGCGCGGTTCAGCCGGTAGCGGTCGCCGGAGGCGTATTTCGGCTCGCCCAGCTGCAGGGAGTCAAGTCTGCTCCGTCGGGCGTTGCCGTGCAGCTGAGAACCGTCGCCCGCAGGCTCGACGAATGGCTCCGGGATCGAGCCCCGAATCTCGAGCATGCGATTGTGCGGCTTGTGATGGCCGCTGGTGGCATTCCATCGCTCGGCCTCGCCACGGCCGGAGCCGCCGCCGGAGAAGAGCCGGCGCGCTTCCGACCCGGCGATGTGCTGCTGCTCGCCGATGCGACGTGGATGATTCCCCGCTGGAAGCCCGCGGTGGAATCCGCGAAGGCTGAGGGTGCCCGCGTCGTTCCCGTCATCTATGACCTACTGACCTGGAGCCATCCGCAGTTCTTCGCGCCACTGTTCTGCGCCCAATTCAAACGCTGGCTCATCGAGATGATTCCGCTGTCCGACGCCTTCGTTTGTATTTCACAAGCCACAGCCGACGCCTTGCGTGAGTTCGCAGCCGCCGAAGGACTTACCGACGGCTTGCCGCCCATCGGGGTGTTTCCGCTCGGAACCAAGCTCACGCCCGCCACGTCAGAGCCCCGGGCTGAAGTCGCCACCGTCTTCGCCAAGGCTGCGCCGTTTCTGATGGTCGGCACGATCGAGCCGCGAAAGAACCACGCCCTCGTGCTCGACGCGTTCGAACGCTTCTGGGTGGCGGGTGGCACCGCGGCGCTCGTCGTCATCGGCCGCCGAGGCTGGCAATGCGAGGCCACGCTCCGACGGTTCACGGCCCTCGCCGCCGCCGGCAGGCCGTTCACCCACATTGGCGACGCCACCGACGCCGACCTGCACTACGCCTACCGCCACGCCCGCTGCCTGATCTTCCCATCCGTCGCCGAAGGCTTCGGGCTGCCGATCGTGGAGGCGCTCGCCCAAGGCTTGCCGGCGATCGCCAGCGACATCCCCGTGCACCGCGAGGTAGGAGGCGATCTCGCCACCTACATTCCCTTGGGCGATCCCGGCCGTCTCGCCGCACTGCTGCAGTCGATCGCAGACGGCTCGACGGTGCTCACGGCGCCAGCCCCCGGCACCGTCCACCTGCCCACATGGGCGGAAAGCGCCGCGGCACTCCAGGCGGAAATTGACCGGTTGCTCGCGTCGCGATGACACATTTTGAGTCGGTCTTCCGCTCCGCCCACGGCAAAGGCCTCGCGGCCGACGTCGTTCAGTGGGGCGCGCTCGCGAACGTGGCGCAGTATCGACTGCCCTACGAGAAAACCTTCGCCCACGTTTCCGCCGGCGACCACGTGCTCGATTGGGGCTGTGGCAACGGGCATTTCTCCTATTTTCTGACGCAGCACGGCGTCCGCACCGTTGGCCTCTCCTTTGAGGAAGCCCCCGCCGCTCTCGTCGGAGAGCCGCTGTTTCAACACGTGCGTCACGACGAACCCGTGGGCCTGCCATTTTCAGACGCCATGTTTGACGCCGTCGCGAGTGTCGGCGTGCTCGAACACGTGCACGAAACTGGCGGCGACCAGCGGGCGTCGCTCGTGGAACTTGCCCGGGTCTTGAAGCCAGGCGGCACGCTCCTCGTGTTCCATCTGCCCAACACGTTTTCCTGGATCGAGTGCCTGGTCAGGCAGGTCAATCCGTGGCTGCGGAGGCCGGTCTTCCAGCACAGCCGGCTCTTCACGCGGGCCGACGTCGAGCGGCTCCTGCCGCCCGATCTCTCGATCGTCGAATGCGGCCGCTACAACATCATCCCGCGCAACCCCGCCAACGCACTGCCGGCGTGGCTCCGCGATTCGAGGGCATTCGTCGCCGGCCTCAACCTGCTCGACGACGCGGTCACCGCGACCCTGCCAGTGTTCGCCCAAAACTGGTTCTTCGTGTTGCGGAAGCGGTGAGGCTCCACCTCAGCCCGGCTTTGATCCGATGGCCACGATCAAGTGTTTCGGCGTCGCCGCAACGGCAGCTCGTTTGACTGGCAGCGACCGATCGGTATACTGAACGTCTGTATGCTATTTCGTAAAGTTCATGGTCCAAAGACGGCAGCCAGCCATGCCGGAAATTACGCGTTTTTACGGTATTGTGATCAGGGTCTTTTTCCGCGACCACCCGCCACCGCACTTTCACGCGGAGTACGCGGGAATGTCGGCGGTGTACGATATCGAGACGCTGGAAATCACCGAAGGAAGTCTCCCGAGAACAGCTGGCAAACTGGTGGTCGAATGGGCGACACTTCACAAAGAATCCTTGATGCAAATATGGGAGACGCAGGAGTTCATCAGGCTGCCGCCACTGGAATGAGCCCGCCTCGTCGCGCTCCGCTGGTGACCGCCGTCGAGCCGATGCCAGACCACGTGCTGCGGGTCTGCTTCGCCGACGGAGTGTGGAAGCTTTACGATGTCAAACCGTTGCTTCACCTGCCGCTGTTCCAGCCGCTTCGCGATGGCGATCTTTTTCAGCAGGCACATGTCGTTTGTGGTGGCTACGCGGTCGCCTGGAATGCCGATATCGACATCAGCGAATACGAACTTTGGCAACGCGGCGTCGGGTCATGAGGCGACCTGGGAAAGCCCGCACCGGTCGGTCTTCTGTTACCAGACCTGATCAAGCCGCCCGGCTACCGGCCAAACGACCCGCGTCTCGAAGAGACCATCCCATGACAACAATCCAGATTCAACTGCCTGACGCGACCGCCAAGGCAGCTCGGGAGGCCGGACTGCTGACGCCGCAGGTGCTCGATACCTTGCTGACTGACGCGCTCAAGCGGCGACAGGCAGCCGATTCGCTCCTTTCAATTGCTGATCGCGTGGGCTCGGCCGGCATCGAGCCGATGCCAATGCCAGAGATCGTCGCGGAAGTGAAGGCATCTCGCGCAGAGCACATGCACCGTGCGGGCAATCATTGACACGAATGTCTTCATCGCCGGGCTGCTGTGGAGGGGTTCGCCCCACGTGCTTCTCGAACACGCCCACGCCGGCACGCTCACGGTGATCAGTTCGTCAACGCTGATTGCGGAATTGGCGGGTGTACTCGGTCGCGCGAAGTTTGCCGCAATCCTTTCGATGACGAGCACGTCCCTGGAGCGGACGACAGCTGAAGTGAGGCAACTCGCGGAAATCATCGACCCACCGCCCCTGGAACACCCGGTCTGCCGTGATTCTACCGACGACCATGTCCTCGCGCTCGCTCTTTCCGCAAACGCCGACATGGTCGTGAGTGGCGACGACGACCTGCTTGTCCTTGGAAGTTTCGCGAATATCCCCATCGTCACGCCCGCCGAAGCGGATCAACGCCTGGTGCGGTGATCGCGGCGCTTCCACGGGACGCGAGCCGGTTGTTGCTGAAACAGCGGTCATGTCGAATTCCTTGATCCGACCCTACGCCCGCCCGAGATCGCTCTCCATCATGATCTCGACGAGCCGATCGAACCCCACCGTCGGCTCCCAGCCCAGGACGGCCCTGGCCTTTTCCGCCGACCCGCAGATGCTCGAATGGTCGAGCGGCCGGAAGAACCGCGGCTCCACCGCCACCAGCCGCCGGCCTGACGCACGATCATAGCCCGCCTCCGCCGGGCCGGTTCCCTCCCACGCGATCTCGAAGCCCGCCACGGCTGCGGCCCGCTCGACGAACTCGCGGACTGAGCGGGTTTTGCCCGTGGCGATGACGTAGTCGTCGGCCACGTCGGCCGTGGTCATCATCCACATCGCCCGCACGTAATCGGGCGCATAGCCCCAGTCGCGGCGGCTGTCGAGGTTGCCGAGGAGGAGCACTTCGTCGGCCCCGCGGGCGATCCGGGCGAGCGTGGCAGTGATCTTCCGCGTCACGAAGTTGAACCCCCGGCGGGGCGACTCGTGATTGAAGAGGATGCCGTTGCTCGCATGCAGCCCGTAGCCGCGGCGGTAAAACGCCGTCATCGAGTGGGCATACTGCTTCGCGATCGCGTAGGGCGACACGGGCTCGAACGGGCTCGTCTCCGTGCAGACGCAGTCGGACATCTGACCGGTTGCCTGCGGCCGTAGCGCGAGCCCGCCGAACAGCTCCGAGGTTGAGGCCTGGTAAAAACGGCACTCGGGCCGCGTGAGCCGCATGATCTCGAGCAGCCGCAACACGCCCACGGCGTTGACGCTCGTGGAATGCTCCGGCTCGTCGAACGAGATACCCACGTGGCTTTCGCTCGCGAGGTTGTAGATCTCGTCGGGCTTCACCCGGCCGATCACCGCCTGCAGGCCGAGCGGATCGATCAGGTTGCCGTAATGCAGTTCGAACGGCAGTCCGCAAGCTCCTGCCGCTGCCCTCAGCCCATCGATCCGCTCGCGGTTCAAGCCGCTCGACCGCCGCACGAGGCCGTGCACGGCATAGCCCTGGTCGAGCAACAGCTCGGCCAGATACGAGCCATCCTGCCCGCCGATGCCGGTGATGAGAGCGGTTTTCATGCCGAAGATCGTATCCGGAAATGTGTGCCGTTCATGACGGTCACACCCCGGCCGGCGAACCGCCGCTGAAAAGCCGCTCGGCCCGCTCGGCCACCGCCGGCCAGTCGTAGTGGGCCGCCCGTTCCCGCGCCCGGCGAGAAAACTCGGCCCGGTCCCGCGGATCGTCGAGCAGGCGGGCGATCGCCAGGGCCAAGGCTTCCGGCGTGGGCTCGGTGCAAAGGCCCTCCCGCTCGTGGCGAACCACGTCGCCGATCGCGTTTTCCTCTGCCGCGCAGTAGATCACCGGCTTGCCCAAGGCCAACGCCTCGAGTGGAAACAGTCCAAACCCCTCCCGCCGCGATGGCTGCACGGCCATCTCGGCATGGGCGAGCAGGTGCCACATGTCTTCGATGGCCGGCAGCCGACCGAAAAATTTCACGCGGGGCCCGAGCCCGAGCTCCCGGCTGAGCGATTCGAGTGACTGTCGCTCCGTGCCATCGCCCACGATGCCCAGCTGGATCACGCCCTCCGGAGGCGGCGGCAAAATCGCGACGGCCCGGAGCAAGAAATCGAGCCGCTTCTCCGGGATGAGCCGGCCGGCATAGAGCAGCTGCGGGGCTGCGACGGGCGGTCGCCCGAGCACCCGCTGCACGTCGGCCAGCCAGACGCCGCAGGGCAGGAGCGGCGGCTCAGGCGACTTCCGGCGGCGGGCCGCGGCCAGTTTCAGGCGGGTCTGTTCGCAGGAGGCGTTGACGCGATCGCCCAGCTGGGCCACGAGCCATTCGATGCCGCGAAACAGCGGGGCGGTCAGGCCGCCTTTGTAGCGCCGCCAGTAGGGGCCAAAAAACTCATACCAGCTCACGACCAACGGCTTGCGGGCCAGCCAACACCGCACGGCCAGCGGAAACACGTGCAGATAGGGAATGTTGGCCGTCTCCACGATGTCGTAGGGGGAAAGGTCGAGCCACAGCATCGCGGCTGTAAACCGGAGCGTGGGCACGATCCCTCGCTTGCCGTCGCGGTCGTGCAGCCGCACGGCATGCGGCAGCCGCACGAGCGTCACCCCGGGCGGCAGGCTGGCCGGGGGCACGTCGCCCCAGCCCGCGAGGCTCACGCGATGGCCGCGCTCCGCGAGCGCCCGAGCGAGGCAGTAGTTGCGATACTCCACGCCGCCCAGCGAGACCGGATACATGCAGTCGTAGATCAGCAAAATGCTGCGCGCCGAGCTCATGGCCGATCCATCTCGGGATTCCCCGAGGCTGTCGCGAGATCATGACGCATAGACGGCTACCATGCCTTCCGCGAAACGATCCGCGGCAAAGTATTCTGCCACCTGACGCCGACCCGCCACGATCAGCCGCTCCCGTTCAGCCGCATCATTGAGCAGGCGATCGATCGTCCTCGCAAGCCCATCGACATCGCGGGGAGCCACGAGCACGCCCGCCTCGCCATCCGCGAGGACCTCCCGCACGGCGGGAACATCGTAGGCCACGCAGGGCGTGCCGCAGGCCATCGCCTCGGCCAGCACGAGCCCAAACCCCTCGCGGGTGCTCGGGAGCACGAGCACGCCGGCTGATTTCATGCGGCCGATCACCGCCGCATGATCGGGAAGGTTCCCGCAAAACTCCACCGTCGCGGCCGGCGGCTCGGCTCCCGCAACGCCGCCGGGCACCAGCCCGAGCCCTTCGGCCCGGGCCTGCATCTCGTCCAAGAGCGGCCCGCCCCCCACCACGGCCGCTCGTATCGGGGCGAGACCCCTGGCCCGCCGCGCCGCTCCCACCATGGCGATGGCATCGAGAAAATCATCGACATGCTTGTGTGGGATCACGCGGCCTGCAAACAGCACGTCCGCCTGCTCGGCCGCCTCGGGAGCGGACGCGATCGCGTCGGTGTCGATGCCGCAGTGGACGGTGACCATCCGCCGATCGCTCACGCCGAACGACCGGGCGAGCGTTTGTCGCACGCCGTGCGTGTCGGTCACGATCCGCCGGTAGGGCAGCCGGTAGAGGAGGGTCTCGATCGGGCCCACGATGAAACGGTCTCTGGATGACAGCCACTGGTCGTCGCCGCCGCCAGCCTGGCCGGCCTGCGCGGGCGATGCAGCCGGAGGCCGGTTCGAGGTGTCGTGAATCGTCGCTGCCATTTTTTGCCGCGAGAGCACACAGGCCAGCCACACCGCCGGCAGCGGCGCATAAGGCTGGCAATCGACAATCGTATAGCGATGCGTGAGCACGTGCCAGAACGCCGTGAGCATGAAGCGAAGCATCGCGAACAGCGGCCGGCTCATTGGGTCTGCAAGCCGCAGTCCCCGGTGCAGATGCCGCACGCCGTCGATGATCTCTTCGTCGGGGCTCTGCCGCTGCCGCATCGAGAGCCAGGTGACGTCGTGCCCCCGCCGGACGAGTTCCCGGGCGAGCAAACCGCACCGCACCTCGCCGCCGCCCACGGCGTAGGGCACCGACATCTCGCTCACAATCAGGATCTTCATGCGGGCAGACTACCGGCCGCGGCCGGCCCGCCCAAATGCTCGCCGACCCGCGATCAGCCTCCAGGCTGACACTGAAGATAAAGCCATGAAAAATCTCTGCCGGGAGCGGATTGCGGCGGCCGCAAATCACGGGGCCTCCGCTTGACATCCTCCCCTCCCCGGAATAACCTACAACTCTGTTGCAGATTCTTCCCGGCCCCGGCCTGGCTGGCCGTTCGCCCGTCGCGCGCCATGCTTCACGCCCACCACATCCGTCGCCGGCTCACCGCGGTGCTGTGTCTGGCAGTGCAGCTGACGGCCGGCCCTCTGGCCTGGGCCGCGCACGACCACGGCTGCTGCAGCGGGCGGAGGCATGCGGCCGCCACGACAGTCGCGCCGGCCACGAAAGGCCGGTCATTGGTTGGCGCCACGGCGAAGTCACGGACATGCCGCCACGCCCACTGCCGCCATGGCGGCCGCGACGCGACCGAAACCGCTCCGCGACCGCCGGCGAAGGCTGCGACCGACGGCTGGCAGGCCGGCTCCACCGCCGACGCATCGCTTGCGGCTCCATGCCTGGGCTGCGAATTCCTGGCCGGGTCGATCGCCATCCTCTCCTCGGTGCCAGCCGTCATGTGCTCGGCCACCGAGTGGCCCGCCACCGCGCTTGCACCGTGGCACGAGCCTGCGCCGCTTGCCTCGGCGTTCCTCCCCCGTGGTCCGCCCGCCGATGCCGTTGTGGCATCCGCGACCGCGTTCTCCCACACTCCCGCATTCACTCGTTTAGGAATTTTCGCACATGTGCAACCATCTGTCGTCGGGGCACCGCGCTCCCGCCCACCGCCGGGCGTTTACGCTCGTCGAACTGCTCGTCACGATCGCGATCATCGGCATCCTGCTCGGGCTCTTGCTGCCTAACCTCGCGGCCGTGCAGACCACGGCCAAGGCATCGGCCGCCCTCGCCCACATCCAGGCCTTCGGCAAGGGTTTTCTCGACCACGCCACGCTCGACAAGGAAGGCCGGCTCTCGACCGGCGCCTTCGACCACTACCGCGACGGCGACATCACGAAGGTCGGCTGGGTGGCCGATCTCGTGAACACGAAGTTCGCGAATCCCGCCAAGAGCCTCGATCCGATCAGTCGGGGCAAGATCTCCGAAGAACTGGCCTTCGCCTCCGGGGCCCTCGACGGCCACGGCAAGCTCAACGAACTCCGTTGGGCCACTGCCGTGAAGGCCGACGGCACGACCGTGAACCTCGCCGACGAGGACGATTTCCACGGCACGGGCTACTTCGGCACCTCGCAGACCGTGTGGGACGACGGCTACAACACCAACTTCGCCACCACCTGGCACCTCTCGCGGGGCGACAACAACATCTCGGCGACGTCCGGCGCGGGTGCCCATTCCGTCGATGCCAGTCCGCACAGCGACGGCGGCGATCCCGAAATGTGCCCGCTCGACGGCGACGGCCCGCTTTCGACCGCGCACCTCGCCGATCCGACCGGTCTCACGTCGGCCGACAAGATCGCGATCATGGGGCCGGCCCAGGTGGGCAACCACGATCACGACCATGGCGAAGACCACGGCGGCGGCCACGGCCACTCGGAGCAGGATGTGATCATGGATGCCGCGAAGGCCGCTGCGTGCAACGCCTTCGCCGACCCAACCGGCCGCAAGCGGCCCGCCAAAATCGGCGACCCGCTCGTGGAGGGCATGACCGACGGCCCGGCGGCCGCGATTCGCGCCGGCCTCGCCACGCCCTGGGGCACGGGCGACGGCACGCGGCAGGTGCACACGCTCGCTGATATCGCCCCGATCCACAAGGCGAAGCGGGGGCTCGTGAACGCCAATGCCGAAGACGGGCGGCTCTTCCGGATGGTCGGGGGCTCGGCACCGATCCTGTTCGCCGACGGCCATGCGGCGCGGATCTACGACACCGGCGGCTACGCAGGCAGCCGTGGCGACGGCTGGCTGGGGCCCTTCCAGGAAGCGCCGGGCGCCCACGAGGGGGATCCCGGCCACGAGTTCGTGCTCGACGCCTCGGCCCTCGACGAGATCCGCGACCAGGTCTGGCTCGGCCGGATTCGCACGATCCTCGTCGCCGGCGGCGGCTCGGCGGAGTAGCCGGTGGTCAGTGGCCTGCGACGTCGAACGCGACCAGCTCCTGCGTCGTACGGACGAGGAGCCGGTCGCGCACGACGACGGGCGTGGCGAAGCAACCGCCGGTGAGTGCAAACTCATGCTGCACCGTGCCCTCGTCGAGATCGAGCAGCGTGCAGCGGCCCGATTCATCGGCACACAACAGTTCGCCGTTGACGATCACGGGTGATGCCGAGAACGTGCCCCCCACCCGCCGCTTCCAGGCCACCTTGCCAGTGGCGAGATCGCGGCAGTGGGCCACACCGTCGTCGTGCACGACGTACAGCCGGCCATCGTGCACCAGCGGCGACGGCACGTACGGGATTTCGCTGTCGCGGTCTTCCTTCCAGAGCACAGTGGGGACCGCACCGTCGGGGTCCATCCTGACCGCCACCATCGCCCGCGTCGGATACCCGCTCGTCGCCACGCAGATGTCCTCCGCGATCGCGGGCGTCGCGCCCGACGTGCTGGCGAGGCCACCCGTGCCCCAGAGCGTGCGGCCCGTCGCGAGCGAGTGGGCTTCGATCCGCTCGAGCCCCGCCATCACCACCTGCGGCTCGCCATGTTCACCTGCGCCTCCCGCGACCACGACCGGCGACGAATAACTCTCGTCCCCCGCCCGCGGCCGCCGCCGTCGCCACACACCTTTGCCCGTCTCGCCATCCACCGCCGCGAGAAACCCCTCGTGGGCATTGTCGGCCCCGACGATCACGAGGCCCCGCGACCAGGCCGGCGAACACGTAAATCCCCAGCGGGCCGTGAACGGCCCAAGTTTCGTCGTCCAAAGTGATTGACCATCGAGGCTGAAGGCCGTCAGGTGCACGGTGTCGGCCGCGGCATGCGCGACGAACACGCGTGTGCCGTCGGAACATGGTGTGGACGCGGCGTCGCTCGCCTTCTCGTGCCGCGGCGGAAACGGCTCGCGGCTCACTGGCTGCCGCCACACGCCGAAGCCGTTTTCGAGATTGAAACAGACCAGCCAGAGCGTGGGCCCACCATCGGCGATCGTGCAAAAAATCCACTCGCCGACCACGATCGGCGTCGAGTTCCCCTGGCCGCCGAGCGGCTGCCGCCAGAGCGGCTTGTCGGAGCCGCGCCACTGCGCAACCTCCCCAGAGTCTTTCACGCCCGCGTCGGCCGCGGTTTCACCGCCGGCCCGCATCCGCCAGCCGGGCACGTCGCCCGGCACCGCGGCATACGACACGTCACGCAGCGTGGCCGTGCCCCTCGGCGGCACGACTTCCGCCAGCCGTACGGCCGGCCTCGGGGGAGCGATCACCGGTCGCGGCGCGAACGGATTCGCCTCCGGCCCCCATACTTCCTCGACGAATCCGAGCAGCTGCCAGCCAAGAAACACGGCCGCCCCGACCGCCGCCGCGATGCCCACGCCAAGTTTGATCGGGCGACCTGCCATGATGTTTCCGCAGTCGACATCGTACCCCATGCCGCCCCTCGTCACCTTCTGCTTCGGCCTCACACAGCGGCACGGTATCCTGCGCCGCATGCATCCCGACCGGCCGCCACATCTTCACGAAATCCTCATGGCCGCTCTCGCCGGCCTTGCCGTCGTCGCGTTCTGCCTCGTCTTCGCCTGGCATGACCCGCGCTTCTTCTGGAACGACGACTGCCAGATGACGTTCATCCCCGTGTTCGAAGAGGTGAACCGGGCCTGGCGGGCGGGCGAATGGCCGCTGCTCACGCAGAGCTCGTGGGTCTGCGGCAACCTCGCCGGCGAGTATCAATACGGCACGTTCTCGGTCTTCATCAATGGCTGCATCGTCGCGATCTGGAGCCTCGGGCTGCCCCTCGCGGGCAAGGCGGCGGCATGTGCGATCGTGCATGAATTCGTGCTCGCGACGGGGGCTTTCACGCTCGCCCGCAGCCGCGGGATCGCGCCGCCGCTCGCCGCGCTCGTGGCCCTCGTTGCGGCACTCAACGGCTGGATCGTCTGCTGGGGGGCCACGAATTGGATCGCAGGGCTCACGAGCTTCGCCTGGCTGCCGTGGGCCTGGTGGGCGCTCGAGCACGCGGCCTCGCCGCGCTGGCGGGGCCGGTGGATCGCGGCTGCGGCGTTCTTTCTCTATCTTTCGCTCACTGCCGGCTGGCCATTCACCACGCTCATGCTGCTCCTACTCACGGCCTGGATCGCCACGCGGCGGTTCGCCGCGGGCGTTGGCCTGAGACCGCTGCTACCGCTCACAGCTGCCTGGACGCTCGGCGGCCTGATGGCGCTTCCCGCGCTGTGGATGCTCGTCGAGTACGTGCAGGGCTCCGAGCGGACCGGCGACGGCACCGGCCTCAACTGGACGTGGACCGTGCCGCTCCTGTCCTGGCCCGCGCTGCTCGCCCCGACCGCCCCGACGGTCTGGAAGAGCTTTTATGCCGACATGCCGCACCTGCCGCTGGAACTGGCCAACGGCATGGCACCGCTTGCGATGCTCGCCGCGGGGCTCGCGCTGGCGCCGCGCCCGTGGCGGCGCGACTGGCCGTGGCTGCTCGGCCTCCTTGCGCTGCTTGCCGTGATTGCGACACTCCCGAGTGCCGGGGTCTTTCGCTGGAGCTTCCGCTGGCTGCCGCTCTTCCACCTCGTGCTCGCGATTACGGCGGCTGAGGTCTGGCAGGCGAGCGAGACCGTGCCAAGCAACACTCGCCACTCGTGGCGGCACGCGGGCGGTCTCGTGGGAGTGGCCCTCGGCACGGGCTACCTCGCCCTCTGCGGCTGGTCGGTCCCGAGCTTTGATCTTCACATGCTCGATCTCGCCGTGATCGTGGCCGCGTGGGCTGCGATCGGCATCGCGTTCGCTTCGCGGCCCGCGGCCACGGCCTGGCTTCCCGCCGCCGTCACCGCCGCGGCGATCCTCTCGCTCTTCCTGCGGGTGCCGCCGAATCTCGCCGTGCCGGTGTTTCCGTTCGACGAGTCGTTTCTCGACGCGGCGCCCCTCGACCGCGACCGGCTCCACATGAGCCTCTACCTGGAAGAGGACCTGCCCTCCACGAAACTCCTGCCGGGCAGTCTCGGCCAGGCGTTTCGCCCCGGCAACTCCGCGATGCTCGCCGGCATCCGGATGATCAATGGCTATAGCCCCATCCACCCGCGGGGCATCGGCACGATGCTCCCCTTCGAGACGCACGGGCAGATGTTTCCCGAGGCGGTCCGCTGGGTGTTTGCCGAGGGGGCGGGGCCCGGCGACGTGCTCGCCACGATCGGCGTCGATGCCCTCGTGGTCTCGAAACACGCCGCTCGACTCGGCAGCCTCCCCGATGCCGAATGGGACAAGGTGTGGTCGGGGGACGAGGCTGACGTGTATCACCGCCGGGGCATCTCGGGCCGCTCCGCCGCGATTCTGTCGCCCGACGCAGCGGCCGAGCACGCCCCTCGCCGCACGCCGCTCGTGATCGACGGCCGCCACCGCGCCGAGATCGACCTCCCCGCCACCGACGCCGCGCGGCTCGTCGTCTTCCCGCGGCCGTGGTATGCCGGCTGGCAGGCCACGCTCGACGGCCGACCGCTCGCCACGACCGCCCACAAAAATGTCGCCATCGCCGCAGCCGTGCCACCGCATGCCGCCGGCCGGCTCGCGATCGCGTATCGCCCCGCCGGCTTCACGCTCGGTCTCCCGATCGCAATCGCTGCCGCGCTCCTTACGCTCCTGGCCGCGGCGGCAGCTCGTCGTCGATAAGCGACACGACGAACGACGCGAAAATCACCTGGATGCCGCCGACAATGAGCGCGGTGCCGAGCACCATCTCACGGATCCGCCCGCCGGAGCCAAAGCCGCCGCGCAGGAAGTCGAACGCCACGCCGGCCAGCACGACCGCCCCGATCCCGGTGAGCACACCGCCGGCGAGCACCGCCTTGTCGTCGCGGATCGCGCTCACCCACCGGTCGAGCCGCCGCGAACGGCCCACGAATCCACGCTTCACCGCCCAGACGCGGGCGATCGTGCCCAGCGTCAGGCCGGAGATGCCAAGCTGAAACATCGCGCCGGCGGCGATCAGCCAATGGTCGCCGATCCAGAATCGGCCGAAGTGGGCGACCTCGTGAGGAGGGGTTCGGAAGAGCACGACGGCGATCAGCGTGGCCAGCGCGACGAGCACCAGTGACGGAATGATGAACAGCCACCGTGGCGAGAGCGCGAGCAAAAACCGCAGATGCCGCCAACCGTCCCGCCAGGGCCGCAGGTGCGGCTTGCGGTCGCGGCCGTCGGGATGGAGCGTGATCGGCAGCTCCGTCAGCTTCAGCCCCTTGAGGGCTGCCTTCACGACCAACTCGCTCGCAAACTCCATGCCCGGCGAGACGAGCTGCAGCCCGAGGGCCGCGTCGCGACGAAACGCCCGCAGGCCGCTGTGGGCGTCGCCGACGCCCGAATTGAAAAACAGATTGAGCACGCCCGAGAGCGCGGGGTTGCCGATGTAGCGGTTCATCGGGGGCATCGCGCCAGGCACGATCTTGCCCGTGAACCGGTTGCCCATGCAGATGTCGTAGCCCTCGACGAGCTTCGCCACCATCGGCACGCCCTCGCGGAAGTCGTACGAGGCGTCGGAATCACCCATTACGACGAACCGGCCGCGGGCCTCACGGATGCCGTGGATGAGCGCGGCGCCGTAGCCCCGCGTCGGGCACTCCGTGACGCGGCAGCCCCGCGAGCGGGCGTAGGCCTGACTGCCATCGATGCTGCCGTTGTCGGAGATGAGGATCTCCGCGGAGAGCCCCTGCTCGGCCAGCCGCCGCGCCGCCTCCTCGGCCGTGTCGATGCACGAGGGCAACGTGATCCGCTCGTCGAGGCAGGGCATCAGGACCGTGACGTCGATCTCGGCCGTATCTGCCACCCTTGGATCGGTGTCCATGAGAGCGGATTCTGCCACGGCTCACCCGACATCCCGCCGCTGGAAGAGCAGCACGGCCAGCGACAAGAGCGCCGTGATCAGCACGGCCGCGTAGGCCGCCACGCTCGCGAAATACTCCGGCGTGATCGCGTGCCCCTGCGAGAGGGCGTCGGCCGCCCAGAAGACCTGCAGGTTCGGCACCGCCACGTAGAGCGGCGCGAGCAGCCGCACGAGCGGGCTTGCACCCTCCGCCAGCGACCGCCCCAGGAAAAATTCGCTCACGAGCCCGAACAGAAACACGCCGCAGCAGATCAGGAGCGTGATCACCTGGTTGACCCGCGTGGAGGCCGCGATCGCCGCTGCGGAAAGCACAAGGATTGCGAGGAACACCATCCCGATCGCATACATCAGCTGCGGGTTGTAGTCGGTGAGCGGCCCCTGCAGCCACCAGTCGCGGGCCAGGATCGAGCAGATGCCGACGGCGATCGTGAGCATGCCGGCCAGGCAGGCCGTGAGCGTGGAGGGGAACGGCCGGCGATAGAGATAGTTCAAGAGCCCGGCCGTGAGCAGCGCGAGCAGGCCGAAGAGCAGGCTGAACGTGAGCACCGGGCCGTCGTAGATCTCGCCGCGGCCCATGCCCATCTGGGGCTTGTGCCGCACGGCCAGGAGGCAGGCGAGCGTGAGGATGTAGTAACCCACGCCGAGGGCTACGGCGACGCCGAGGAACTTGCCCACGATCACGGCGGCCCGCGTCACCGGCTTGCTCACGACCGTGAGCACCGTCTTGTTTTCGATCTCCTTGGAGAGCACACTCGATGCCGTAAACGCGGCCAGCAAGAGCCCCACGATGAGGAGGGTGCTGAGACAGAGATCAATGAGCAGTTTCTCGTCCTCCCCCATCGTGAAGGCGGCCAGGTTCACGTTGCAGACCATGGCCAAGAGCCCGACGAGCACCAGCACGATGAAGATCGGCTGGCGGATCGCCTCCAAAAAGGCGTTACGGGCGATCGAGAAAATTGGCGGCATGCCTACAGGATACCGGGGAAATCGCCCTCATCGAAATCTCATACGCGGCTGCATGATGGGGATGGCAGGATCTTCTTCATGAATCGCGACGAATTGACATACAGCCGGGCGACCACGGCCGCCCTTGCCGGGCTCGCCGTCCAGATCGTGCTCTGCGTGGCCACGGGCCTGATCGGCGCCTGGGCGCAGAGCCCGGCGATCCAGGCGGCCACCTGGCACATCGCCGGCGGCATCCCGATCTGGATCATCCTCGCGATCATCTACCAGCAGCACCGTGTGGAGCGGACGGAGTCGCTCGCCGCCGAGAAGCTCGCCACGCAAGACGCCACCAGCGCCGCCATCTTCGGCGAGACGAGCGACGAACTGCAGCTGGCCCGCAACCGGCTCGACCGGCTCTATGCCTACGGCCTGCCGGCGGTGAGCTTCGCCGTGGCGTTGTATTTGATCGCCGCGGGGGCCGCGATGCTCTATCGCGCCGCGGGCCTCGGCACCGACAGGGTCGCCCTCTCGCTCGCCAAAGACTGCAACCCCGTGGGACTCATGTTCGCGACCGCGGGCGTTGCCTTTGTGGCCTTCATCGCCGCCCGCTGGATCAGCGGCTATACGCGGGTGCGCGAATGGCAACTGCTCCGCGGCGGCGCGAGCTACCTGATGAGCACGTTCCTTGTGGCGGCCCTGCTCTTCGCGGGGGCGGCGGCGGTGGCGATCGTCAAGGAGACGACGTTCTTCGAATGGCTCGCCCGGCTCGTGCCCTGGATGATGATCCTCGTCGGCGGCGAGATTTTGCTCACGGCGCTCCTGGCCGCCTACCGCCCCAAGCGGCCGGGCGAGATTCCACGGCCCGCTTTCGACAGCCGGTTCCTCGGCCTGCTCACGGCGCCCGAGTCGCTCGGACAGGTGGTGGGCGAACTGATCAACTACCAGTTCGGCGTCGAAGTGTCGCGGAGCTGGTTCTATCAGATGCTCGGCCGGGCGGTGACGCCGCTGACCGTCTTCGCCGGGGCCGTGCTCTTCGCCTTGAGCACGCTCGTGATCGTCGGCCCCGACGAGCAGGGCACTGTGCTGCGGCATGGCGCGCTCGCCCGCGGGCCGCTCGGGCCCGGCATGCACCTCAAGGCCCCCTGGCCGATCGAAACCTCGGAGATCTATCCGACCGGCAAGGTGCTGCAGCTTACGATCTCGAGCGACAAGCTCGGCCGGTTCAAGAAGAAGCGGGAAGGGCTCCTCTGGACGGGCGGCGACGACGACGCGGCGAAGATGGGCCTCGAGTTCTTCCTCTGTGCCTCCGAGACCGGCGACGGCAGCGGCAGCTCGCTCTCGCTTCTCGTGGCCGACGTGATCGTGCAGTATCGGATCGGCGACCTCGTGAAGTTTCTCGAAGGCTCGACCTCGGCCCGCGAATCGATCGAACTTGTGACGCAGCAGGAGGCGAGCAATTACTTCGCGGGCAAGACGCTCGAGGAACTGCTCTCCAAGGGCCGCACCGAAGGGGGTCCGGAGTTGCAGAAGCGAATCCAGGCCCGCGTCGATGCCCTCGGCCTCGGGTTTGAGATCGTGGATGTGGGCGTGACGACGCTCCAGCCGCCGCCGGGCAAGGTGGCCCGCGAGTTCCACCGCCAGATCGGCGCCCAGCAGGAGCGGGAGACGCTCGTGCAGATGGCTTACAAAGACGCGATCAAGACCCTCGCCAAGGTGGCCGGCTCCGTGGACCGCAGCCGCAAGATCAACGAGGCGATCATCCGGCTCGACGATTCCCGCACCGCCGCCGCCGAGGCCGCTGCCAAGATCGGCGCCCGCGACATCCTGCCGCTCACCGCCCAGCAGCTCGCCAAGCAGGAGCTCGAGATCGAGGAACTGCTCGGCGAGGCCCGCGGCGAGGCGGCCGAGATCGTGCACAAGGCCCGCTCCGACCGCTGGAAGAAGACGATCGGCGAGCGATCGGCCCTCGAGCGATTCGCCGGACAGCTGCTCGCCTACAAGGCCGCCCCCGCCTACTTCCGCACGAAGCAGTATCTGGAGGTGCTCGCCAATTCGCTGGTGGACCGCCGCAAGGTGGTGATCGCCGGCGACAAGGGGGATCTCCCGGTGCTCAACCTCGACTTCAGCGACCCGACCAACGCCATCGACACGCTCATCGGCGAATGAAACAGTGAACCCATGAAAAATTCCTTCACGATCCTCATGGGCGCGGTGATCGCCGCCGCCCTGCTCTCCTACATGTTTCTGTATCAGGTGCGGTACGACCAGGTGGCCGTCCGCACGACGTTCGACAAGGCCGACGCCGGGAGCGTACAGACCGATCCGGGGCTCAAGTTCCGCCTTCCATGGCCGATCCACAAGGTGACGCACTACTCGAAGCGGCTGCAGCTGCTCGAGGACACCGTCGAGGAACTGCAGACGGCCGACGGCAAGAGTGTGATCGTGAAGACCTACCTCACCTGGCGGATCGAAAACCCGCTCGACTTCTACGTCACGCTCAAGGACCCAGCCGAGGCCCAGCGGCAGCTCTCCAGCCGGCTCCGCGAGATCCGCGGCCTCATCAGCCGCTATCGGCTCGACCAACTCGTGAACCTCGACAAAAACGCGATCAAGCTCGCCGAGATCGAGGACCAAGCCAAGGCGACGCTCGAGAAGTCGCTCGCCCAGTCGGGCTACGGGCTGAAGGTGGAGAGCGTGGGCATCTACAAGATCGTGCTTCCCGAATCGACCACCCAGAAGGTGTTCGAGACGATGATCACCACCCGCGAGCGGCTCAGCGAAAACGCGCTCCAGGAGGGGCAGGCCCAGGCCTCCGCGATCCGCAGCGAGGCCGAGAGCGCCCGCGAGCGGATCCTCGCCTTCGCGGAGCGGCGGGCCCAGACGATCCGCTCCAAGGGGGACCGCGAGGCATCGAAGGAATACGAGAGCTTCGCCGCCAACGAAGACTTCGCCGTCTTCCTCCGCAAGGTCGAGGCCTTGAAGAAGATGCTCGATCACAACACGACGTTCGTGCTCTCGGCCGACAGCCTCAGCATTCTCGACTGGTTCAACCGCGATCCCGGCCAGGCCGCCCCGGCCCAGCCGCGGGCCCCGCAGCCCCGTCCGCTGCCGCAGTGACGTTCCCGGAAAACACAGCGCCATGAGCGATCCAGCAGTCAACGACCTCCCGCCGCAGCAGGCCGCCCCAGCGCAGGCCGAGGATGTGGGCGACGTCTTCGATCCGGCGCAGCAGTCGCTCGCCGAGGCGCTGAAGGTGAGCTTCGGCATCCTCAAGTTCGCGATGTTCGGCCTGCTCGTGGCGTACTGCCTGAGCGGCACGTTCAGCGTGGGCTCCAACGAAGTGGCCCTCCGGCTGCGGTTCGGCGACTACGTGGGCGCTCCGGGGCAGCGGGTACTCGAGCGGGGCACGTATCTCGCGGCGCCGTTCCCGATCGAGCAGGTGATCAAAGTTGACACCCGGCCCACGACGATCGATCTCGACCGCGAATTCTGGTACGAGATTACCGGCGGCGGTGATTCGAAGGAATCGTTCCGGTCGGGCCAGGCCAGGCCGCTCAATCCGATCAAGGACGGCTCGCTCCTCACGGGCGACTTCAACATCGCCCACGCCCGCTGGTCGCTCACCTACCGCGTCACCGACCCAGAGGACTACATCACGAACGTCGGCAAGCCATTGCTCGGCGAGGAGATCGTGCGGTGCGCGATCCAGCAGGGGATCGTGCAGGCCACGGCGCAGCTGCCGGCGGAGGACTTTCTCAAGGGGGTGGTGAACCGGGACCTCGCAATCGGCATCGCCCAGCGGCGGCTCGACGAGATGAAGACGGGCCTCACGATCGACCAGCTCAACCTCGACCAGGTGACCGCGCCGATGGCCGTGGTGAAAAGCTTCGACGACGTGACCACCGCCGAGGCCGACCGTTCGCAGCGGATCGTGGCCGCACAGCAGGACCGCACCCGGATCCTGGCCGAGTCCGCCGGCGAGGCCGCGGAGAAGCTCGTGGCGCTGGTGACGGAGTACGAGCAGGCCGTGGAGGCGGGCACGGCCGCCGAGGCCGCCGCCGCCGAGGCCAAGATCGACCAGGCGTTCGCTGAACTCAAGGTGGAGAACGCGATGGTCGGCGGCGAGGCGGCGCAGGTGATCAATGGAGCCAATACCTACCGCACGCAGGTGGTCGAGCGGGTGAAGTCGGAGCGGGAGATGTTCGAGCGGCTCCTGCCGCAGTATCAGCAGAACCCGCGGATCATCCGCTCGCGGCTCTGGGAGGATGCCCGCGAGCAGATTCTCACGGGCGACGTCGAGACCTTCTACACCGTGCCGGGCCAGCTCCAGCTTCAGCTCAACCGCGATCCCGAGATCCAGAAGATGAAGCAGCAGGAGCAGCTGCGGAATCTGAAAAGAGAGCAGAAGGAAATGCAGCGGGCCCGCCAGCTGCAGACCGGAAAATAGTGCAGGGAGGACTGACATGATCACACAGGCGGCTCCCACCACAGTGGCGGCGGACGACTCACGACCCGTGGACATCAAGTGCGTCGGGGTCACGAAGATCTTTCGGGACTTCTGGATGCGACCGCGGGTCCGCGCGGTGGACGGCGTCGATCTCGAGGTCCGTCGCGGGCAGGTGTATGGACTGCTCGGCCCCAACGGCTCGGGCAAGAGCACCACGATCAAGATGCTCCTCGGCCTGCTCACGCCCACGGCCGGCCGGATCGCCGTGATGGGGAAGCGGCCCCGGCACGTGGATGCAAAAAAGGACATCGGCTACCTGCCTGAGGAGAGCTATCTCTACCGGTTTCTCTCAGCCCGTGAGACGCTCGACTACTACGGCCGGCTGTTCCGGATTCCCGCGGCGATCCGCCGCGAGCGGGTGAGCAAACTCCTGGAGATGGTGGGCCTCGAGGCGGTCGAGCATCGGCCGGTGGGGGAGTTTTCCAAGGGCATGCAGCGGCGGGTGGGGCTCGCCCAGAGCCTGATCAACGATCCGCAGCTTTTGATTCTCGATGAGCCGACGAGTGGCATGGATCCGGTCGGCGCCCGCCAGATCAAGGACGTGATCGAGAAGCTCGCCGAGCGGGGCAAGACGATCCTGCTGTGCACGCATCTGCTCTCCGACGTCGAGGACCTCTGCGAACGGGTGGCGATCATGTTCGGCGGCAAGGTGCGGGCCGAGGGCACCTGCGGCGAACTGCTCGAACAGCAGAACCTGACGAATCTGCAGACCGACCGGCTGCCGGCCGACGCGCTGGCGGAGATCGAGGCCGTGCTCGCGAAGCGGGGCCTCGGCCTCCGGAGCGTCGAGCAGCCCCGGCGACGGCTGGAGTCGCTGTTCCTCGAGATCGTGGATACCGCCCGCAAGGAAGGCACGCACACCAGCGGCGCCCGAAGTGGCGGCCAGATCGCCGACTTCCTCCGCGCGGGCGCCACGGAGGTGGCCGGCGATACGGAGACCGACGGCGAGGAGATCCTCGACTCGCTCGCCGCCAAGGCTGCAGCGCCGCAGCCCGCGCCGGCAGCGACCGCCACGGCCGCGGTCCGCGACGCGGGCCACCAAGAAGGCGACACCCTTGCCGACCTCGTCGCCCGCCCGACGCCCCCGCCAGTGGCAGCTCACCCAGCACAGGCTCCGCAGGCGGTCGAGGCCGACACCGGCCCGGACGAGGATCCCGACGACGACGTGCTCGCCTCCCTCACCCGCCGGTGAACCGATGGCAGCGACCCGACCAATCTCAGGCACGCTCCACGACGGCAGCTCATGGCGGCCGCTCGCGTTTTTCGCCGGTGTGCTCGCCGCGATCGCCGCCGCCACGGCGGCCGCTGGCTGGCTGCTCGACGCGCAGGCCGCTCCCACTGTCGCCACCGCTGTCCGTCTCGCCGGCCTCATCGCCGCGATCGGCTGGACGTTTTTCGGCGTCTCGACGCTGCTGGGGTCAGGTCGCGCGACAGACGTCGGCCCGGCCACCCGCGCGGCCTTGCTCACCGCCCTGCTCGCCGGCGGCAGCGGCCTTGCCGAACTTGTAGCGCGACAGGTGTCGCTGCCGCTGGGCGTCGCGCTCCAACTCGTCGCCGCTGCGGCGCCCGGGCTCCTCTTCTGGCAGGCGTTCAAGGCCGCGCCCCAGTACCGCTGGCTGGCCACTGCCGTGGGCGGCTTGGCCGGCACCGGGCTGCTCGTCTGGTTCCTCGCGCGAAACGGGCTCTCGGCCTCAGCCCTGACGATCGGCGCCGTCGTCGCGATCACTGCGGCATTCCTTGCCGGGCTCATGCTGCTGCGGGCGATCCTCTCGGGCAGCGGCTGGGCGGCCGTAGCCCGCACGGTGGTGGACGAGGCGATCCGGATGCGGGCGGCGCTCGTGCTCCTGATCGTGCTCGTGCTCTCGCTGCCGCTCCTGCCACTGCTGCTCGACTCGGGCGAGCGGCTCGAGTACCGCGTGCAGTTTCTGCTCACCTGGGCCCTCGGCACGACCACGCTCCTGCTCGGCCTCCTGAACGTGTTTCTCGGCTGCGGCAGCCTCTCGGGCGACATCGACTCCAACCGAATCCACATGACGCTCACCAAGCCGCTCGGCCGCCCTGAGTATCTGTTGGGCAAGTGGGCCGGTCTCGTGGCCGTGAATGCCTTGCTCGTGGTCGTCGCCGGGATCGGGATCTACTCGTTCACGCGGCTGCTCGCGCTCTCGGAGGCGACGAGCCAGGGGGATCGCTACGCCGTTGACGAACAGGTGCTCACGGCCCGGCAGAGCGTCCGCCCCACGCACCCCAGCGGCGAAGCCTACGCGCAGGAAGTCGAAAAGTTGATCGATCAACTCGAGAAAGAATTGCCCGACGCCTTCAAGAAGGATCGGCAAGGCACCCGGCAGACCATTCGTGAACAGTACTTCAGGAAGTGGCATACGATCACTCCGGACAAAGTCAGCGAGTATGTCTTCTCCGGCCTGACGCACGCCAAGAAGAAGTCACCCATCGTGCACCTGAGAATCCGCCCCTACGGTGAAGGATCAGGCTACGACAGGGCCGACGTGAGCTTCGCTCTCTGGGTGAATGGCCGCCCCTACCCCTACATCGACGGCGAGCACCGCCCCTACACGCTGGCCGGCCAGACCACGCACACCATCGACATCCCCACCGAGGCGATCGACGACAAGGGCCAGCTTCGGCTGACGATCGAGAACAAGAACCTGTTGCTTCCGGGGGCCGCCAAACCGACGACGATCGGACTCGTGCCGGGCAAGGGACTCGAGATCCTCGAGCCCGTCGGCTCGTTCGCCCAAAACTACCTCAAGTGTCTGTTCGTCGTCTGGCTCAAGCTCGCGATGATCGCGGCGGTAGCCGTCGCGTCGGCTACGTTCCTCGGCTTTCCGATGGCCGTGCTCCTGAGCCTGATGATTTTCCTCTCGGCCTTCGGCAGCGGATTCGTAGGAGACTCGCTCGAACTTTACACGGGCATGGACGATGCGACCGCGACCGTGAAGGACATGGCGGAACTCCGGTACTCGTCGTTCTACGATTTTCTGCGAAAGGGCGAATACTGGGAGGCGTTCAAGGTGATCATGGCCGTCGTGGGCGAACTGTTCGTCAAGGTGATTCCGTCGTTCGATCGGTATGATGCGGTGACGGCGGTCGCGACCGGCATGAACGTGAGCGTCTGGACCGTTCTCGAATGCATTCTCCGCGTCGGCATCGTGGCCCCAATCGTACTCGGCCTGCTCGCGTGGTTCTGCTTCGAGCAGCGGGATCTCGTCCGCTCCAACACGTGATCGCCGGAGGCACCGCATGAGCACAGCCGTCGCCCCGCCCCGTCGCCCGAGCCCCACCACGGCCCGTCTTTCCAGCCGGCCGGCCGACGACCCCGGATCGCCCACCGCCGCCCAGCCGATCGGCAGCCGCGACTGGATCGTGGAGGCTGTCTGTGGCGGGATCATCATCTGCTGCCTCGTCGGGGCCGGCTTCCTGCTGCGGTCGATCGGCAGGCAGCGGACCGATCTGCAGCTCGTGATGGCGGTCGAGGGCACGCAGGGGATGCCGCCACACGTGGCCCTGGCGACGGCGGCCCTCGGCACGTTTCGCGGCCTGGCGACCGACGTGCTCTGGATCCGGGCCGACGAACTCCAGGCAAAGGGGCAGTATTTCGAGGCCCAGACACTCGCCGAGTGGATCACTTCGCTCCAGCCCCACTTCGTGAATGTGTGGGGCTTCCAGGCGATCAACATGGCCTACAACATCTCCGTGATGGCGGAGGAGCCGCTCGACCGCTGGGGCTGGGTGAGCCGCGGGATCGAGCTCCTGCGGTCGAAGGGGATCCCGCTCAATCCCAACGCCCCTAAGCTCTACGAGGAACTCGGCTGGATCCTCATGGACAAGGTCGGGGGTGACCGCGACCGCGAGCACTGGTTCCTGAAGCAGCGGCTCGTGAGCGACATGCAGGAGGTGCTCGGCGACAAGAACTACGGCCGCACGGCCTTCGAGATCGTGGAGGGCTTCGAGAAGGTCGCGAATTCCCCCGACACGCTCCAGGAACTCGTGGCGGCCCATCCCGAGGTGCAGCCGGTGCTCGACACGCTCGACACGTTTGGGGCCAAGCCCGACGAGGAGTTTCTGCGGATGCTCGGGCTCGTCGTGATGGTCAACGCCTCCGGCGACGCCGCCGTCATGACCGGCCGCGGCGTGCCGGAGGGCACGAACAAGCCGCTCGTCGGCACACTCCAAAACGTGCCCGAGCTCGGCAAACCCTGCTTCGAACTGCTGATCCCGCATCTCCAGAAAAGGGTGCTCCTCGACCGCTATCGGATGGACGCGAAAAAGATGCTCGGCCTCATGGAAAAGTATGGCCCGATGGACTGGCGGCACCCCAGCGCCCAGGGGATCTACTGGATGGAAGAGGGTTATGCGAAATCCCTCGAGAGCCTCAATCGCGAGGGCCGCAACGAGCTGCTCGTGATCCGTCGCCGGCTCAACATGATCGCTGAACTGATGCGGACCGGCCGGATCAATTACGACGCCGTCTCCGATCGCGTAGACCTGCTCCCCGACCCCCGGTTCATCCCGGCCTACGAGGCGGCTCTCGCCGAGGCGATCGCGACGATCCAGTCGGAGGCGGGCGTGAACACGCAATTTCATGGCCGGGCCGAGGTGGATGACCTGATGAAGGGCTGGGAGCGGTTCCTCAACGAGGCCACGATCATGGCCTACGTCTACGGCGACGAGCCCAAGGCGAATGAATGCTTCCAGAAGCTCGTGAAGCTCGCCCAGGAGCAGGGCATGGGCGACCAGCCGATCTACCGCGAGTCGCTCCAGACATTCGTGACGCTCAGGCTCGGCGAGGTGATGAAGCTCGATCTCAACAACACCCGGCAGTTCGTGGACGGCATGCTCAACCGGGCCCTCGTGGACGGCCTCGCCCAGGGGCGGATGGACGTCTTCAACCGATTCCTAAGAATGGCTTACAAGGTGTATGACAAGAAATACTCCGTCAGCGACCCGACCAAGACCCGCGTCCAGAAACATCTGGACATTGGCTCGTTCCCCGACCTCGTCGATACGAGCTTCGAGGGCATGATGAAGCAGGGCAAGAGCCCCGTCCTCATGCGGGCCCGGATCTGGGCCTGGGCGCCCGAGGAGCTCAAGATCCGTGCCTGGCCGAAACTCCGGGAATCACTCTCCACACAGGCGACCGCCGCCGGCCTCGACCCGGTCCGGGCGTTTCCCCGGCCGCGGGGCTACGTCGAGGAAAAACCGGCGGACCAACGGCCACCGGCCGCGCTGGAAAACGACGAACCGAAGAAGCCGAAGCCCGCGGCCTGAAACCTGCCGGCCCTGCAGCGCCCCGCCGGCCCCGACGATCGCCCGCCCCAGCAACGTCGCGTATACTCTTGAAATCGGGCGGACCGGCGATCACACCGCCCCAGCGCCGGCCCGCACCCCCCGCATCCGAGGAAGGCACCCGCCGATGTCCCGCCCGTTTCGTCAGCCATGGATCCTGGCGGCGGTTGTCTGCTGTCTGACGGCGGCTCGTGTTGGCGCACAGTTCGACCTCTCCGTCGAGCAGCGGCTGCTCGAGGAACTGCTGCGCGAGGGACAGTACAAGCAGGCCTCGCTGGAGGCCCAGCGGATCCAGCAGTTGCTCAAGACGCAGGGGGGTGCCAGGAGCGGCCCCGCAACCCGGACCCGCATCGACCTGCTCATGTACCGCGAGTTCGTGGAGCGGCGGATGGGCAATCTCGACGCCGCCGACAAGACGCTCACCGAGGCCGAACGGCTGTTCACCGACAAGGATTTCCAACTCTGGATATACGCCAACGTCCCGCGCGGCGAAGACGCCGAGAAAATCAGGGAGTTCTGGATTCCGTGGTCGCTGATGTACTTCTCCCTGCTCGACGAACGCGGCCTGCTCCTCGTCGACCGTATCCGGACGGCGAACCAGGAACTGTCAGTCGCCGGGGCATCGCTGACGCCCGAGCGGCAGGCCCAGATCATCAAGTGGTTCAAGCAACTCGACGAACTCGAACGGAAACTGATGCACGCCCGCTCGACGTCACTGGCCAGGCTGCCGGCCGACCAAGACGCGCCCGAGGGGCGACGGCCCGGCAACCACATGATGCTCAGCAACGCCAGACCGCGGCTGATCGCCGGCCTCCTCTACCTCGAGGCGAGCAAACTGCCCTTCACCCTGCCGGCTGACATGGTGCAAACCGCGGAGGGCCCGGCCCCGAAATCGGACGCGCCGGTCACCGAGACCGCACAGGACCGCAAAGCGGCCGCGACCCGGCAGCGGCGGCGGGCCATCGAGTACCTGGAGCGGGCCGGCGAGGACGCCGAAGCGGCCTGTGCCGCGGCGCTCGGCCGCTTTGAAAACAAGCAGGATCCGACCGCCGAACTCGCGGCCGCCAAGGCGGAGGCCACGCGGATCCGGTCCGAGGTCCGCGAGCCCCTCGTCGAGGCACTGCTCCTGGACGGCAGCCTCGACCGCGCCCGGGAGATGCTCGACCCCCTGATCAACGACCTGCGGACCGTCGAAAAGGAACGGCATCCGTCGCTCGCCAAGCCGCTCATCCTGTCGGCCCGGCTGGCGCTGGAGGAGACCCGCCGGAGCATCGCCGCCAAGGACGTGGTTCAGGCGGAGCGCCAGGCGAAGGGGGCGATCGAGTCGCTCTACGAGGCGAAGGTGCTCCTCGAGATCGAGGACTCGGAGTTCGACCGCGCGGCGCCGCTTCATGCCGCGCTCGCCTCCCTCATCGCCTCCTCGGACGACATGCTGCGGAAGAGCGGGCAGCTCGTGGCCGCCAAGGATGCCGCCGACGCGGCGGCCCGCCGGGCCCTGCAGGCGATCAAGGCGAGCGAGGGACGACGGAAGCGCTGACGCCGAACGCGTCGGGGGCAGGGTAAGCCGTACGCCTGCGCCGGTGCTCGGCGCGGTATCGCGCGCCACCCACCCGCCTCAGGGCTGCCGCTCCGCCAAGCCGGCGGCCGTCGCCGTGACCCGCTTCGCCAACTCGTCCGCGGGCGCCAGGCAAACATCGGCCGCCGCCACGGCCGCCTGTGCCAACTGGACTGCCGGCTCCCGCGCGCCTGCTCCGGCGAGCAGCTCCGCCAGATCAACAGCTGCCGTCATGGCATCCCGCTCGAACCGCTCGGGCCGCATGGAACCCAGGCCGGGAATGAGCAGTTTCGTGGCCCGTTCAGCCCGCTGCCGCCACGCGGCACGCTCCAAGGCGGCCTCCGCCCGCGCCAGCCAGACGAGCGCCACGCCGACGTCGGTGTCCGACTCGGTCCGGCTGACGTCCAGCAACGCCGCCGCACACCGCTCCGCAGTCGCGGCATCGGCGGCGCGCAGGGCCGCATCGGTCTCGGCGGCCAGGACCGCGGCATGCAAACGACCACGGCCGACGACAGCCGCCGGGCTGCTCCGCACCACCCCGAGGAAGTCGCGGGCCGCCGCCACGTCGCCGAGGCGTACCGCCAGCCTGGCCGCCGCCAGAAGCAACCAGGCCCGGCGCGGATCAGGGCTTTCGCCAGAGGCTTCGTCGGCCGGCACGAGCGTTGCCCGAAGGGCTGCCAGTCGTTCCCGCGCCAGGTTCGCGTCTTCATGCGCGGCTGCCAGCCGGGCATCCAGGACCGCGACTGCGGCCGCCTCGACCGAGCCCGCCGGAAAACGCTTCTCACGGATGCCACGCGCCCGGTCGAGCATCTTGGCCGCGTAGGTCAGGTCGCCCCCGGGGATCACGAGGTCGGCGAGTTGCACGGCCACGGCCGCCACCGCCGGATCGTCGGCGCCCCGCGCGGATACGAGCAGCGACCCGAGTCGTGACAGCGTGCTGCGGGCCGTCTTCGTGTCGCCGCGGTCGCTCGCGGCCAGGGCCGACGCCTGCAGCGCATCCAGCAGATCCTCCCCTGCTGACGACCCGTTCCCCTCCGCACGGCGCACTGCGGCTGCGAACGCCTCCTCTGAGCCGGACGGGTCGCCGAGGCAATGCCGCTCCCAGCCGCACCGCAGCCAATCAGTTACGGACCGATCCGCCTCCGCAGACTCGCTCGGCTCTTCGCGGCGGGCCGTCGCGATCCGCAACCGCAGCGAGCTCTGCGCCAGGGGAATGAACGGTGCCGGTGAATCGCCTACGCCCCCGGCTGCGGCGCTCGTGACCGCCGGGGGAACAGGCAGCAGGGCCCGCGTTCGGAGTTCACGGGTCGTCAGGTCGACGATGTCCACGGCCACCCGTTCGTCGGCCGGGGAGGTGTCGGCCATCACGGTCCCAGGCCGCCGCAGGCGGTCGAGCGTCACCGCGAGGCCGACTGCCGTCGCACTGCCTCCCCCCAACGCGTCGGCCGCCATCGGCACCGCCTCGGCGAGCAATTCCATGGCCCGGTCGGTGTTGCCCCGGACAAGGTAGCCGCGGGCCGCGTCGCCGATTAGGACCGCGATCGCCTGCGATCTGGGCCCCTTCGCCCGCGACTCTTCCTCGATCGCCGCGCGGGCCAGCCGCAGCGCTTCGTCCGCCTGCGCCTGTTCGATGAGCGTGCCGACGAGCCGGCGGAGAGAATCGATCCACGGGGCCAATGGGGCCGCCGGCAACGACGCCCGGGCCTCGCGGCTGGCGGCCGCGTGTTGCTCGGACGCCGCGGCATCCCCGGCCGCCCGGGCGAGCGCCGCGAGCCGGAGCAGATCGGCGGCCGGGGCCGGGTGGACGGCACCGAACTCGGCCCGATCGGCCGCCAGCGCCGCCTCAGCCAGCGCCCGTGCCTGCCGCGCGTCGCCCGCCCGGCCGGCCTGCAGACTGCGGTGCATCAGCAGCCTGCCCTTGCCGCTCCGCGCGTTCTCGGCCTTCCCTTCCGCCGCGACCGCCGCCAGCAGCTGGTCGCGCACGACCGCCGCCCGCGCGGCGGGGGTGGTGTCCGCGTCTGCAGCTGCCCCGGGGAGCGATTCGATCTCCGCGACATGATCAAGGAGTTGCAGTATGGCCGTCAGATCGCGCGGTTCCACGATCCGCGCGGCGGCCTCGATGAGGCCCGTGGCGGCGGCGGCGTCCTCGGCTGCCAACGCGATCCGAACGGCATGCCGGACGGCGACGCGAAGTTCCTTCGCGGCGCCGACATCGACGGCGGAACCGTCCCGCGGCGGCCCACCGACCAGCGTTGCGATCCGCCGCGACGCCGCGGGGTCGCGCCGGGCCAGATCGAGGCTCGCCCCCCGCAGGGCCGCGACGACGGTCGCCGGATCCTCGGGACCGAGCTTCGCCCGCCTGATTGCCAAGGCCCGCTCGTACTGTCTGCGGGCCGTTCCGTCGTCAAGCGGCCGTTCGCGCATGTCCGCCAGGGCGACGAGCAGGTCGGCGGCAGGCGGCTCGGCCCCGCGGCCGGCGGCCTCCTCGGCCGCAAGCGCGGCCACCATGTCAGCACGGGCTGCCGCGGCATCACCGCCGCGCAATGTTTTCCAGGCGGCCTCGATGCGGGCCGGCAGGGGTTCGCCGGCCGGCGACGTGGGCGGCACAACCGGAGAGGGGTTCACCACCGGGGGTTGAGGAACCACAGGCCCGGTGGGCGTCGGCTGCGAGGGCTCGCGAACGCCGGCGATCGATTCGATCCGTTGCAGCTGCGCTTCCGCGTCCTGCATCTTCGCCGCCAAAGCCCGGGCAGTCGCCAGATTCCCCTGCGCCTCGTCATCCTCGCCGAGGAGCCGCCGCACCCGGGCCAGTTCTGCGAGGCCGCCGACCGCATCCGCCGAGGGCTCCTGCGACGCCAGTTGCTGCTCCAGGGCCGCGGCCCGCTGCAGGTGCCGCCGGGCGGCCTCGTTCGCGCCGAGGGCCCCGTGCACCTCGGCGAGCCGTGTCAAAAGCCGCATCACGTCGCCCGCCGGTGTGTCGGGATCCTTGTCATAGGCGGCAAGCAGCCGCTCCATCAGCGGCAGCGCGGCCTGGCGATTGCCAAGCGCCAGTTCGGCGAGGGCGAGCTGCTTGACCGTCGCCAACGTCACCGGATGGTCGGCTCCCGCCGTCTCCTCCCAAATGGCAAGCGCGCGGCGCAGGGCCGCGGTCGCCTCGGCGTTCTGCTTCAGCGCCCTGTGGGCCCGTGCCAGCGGCAACAGCGTCGCGGCGATGTCCGGGTGACTCGCGCCAAGGGCGGCCTCCTGGAGCTGGATTGCCTTGCGGTAGAACACGATCGCGTCGGCGTACCCACCGGCGGGCTGCCGGGCATTGGCAAGATTGACGTAGGCATCGGCGACGTATTCGTGCCCGTCGCCGAACTGCCGCGACCGGAGGCGGATGAAGTCGCCGCGCAGCCGCTCGCCATCCGGCCCGCGCCCCCCCTTCTCGAGCAGGGCCGCGATGCCGTCGAACAGCCTGGCGAGTCTTTCATCCTCCTTCTTTCCCAGCCGCGGGCAGCGGCGTTCGATCAGCCGCCGGGCGAGGGCCCAGGCGTCGTCCGTCTGCCGCGCCTTCAGGGCGGCCTCCGCGATGAGGATGCCGGCCGACAGGCAGAGCGGGTGGGACGGCCCGTGGAGGCGGCGCATGGCCTTCAGGGCCTGTTCGCCCAACGCCGTCGCAGCCGCCGCATCGCCGTTGGAGAGCAGGCACCTGGCCAGGCCGAGCTGATCCTCCGCGTTGGCGGCCTGCGCCTCCGGCTCGCCGCCCTCGTCGGCCTCGAGCGCGAGCCTGAAAAGTTCTGCCGCGGTGTCGGCGGCGCCGGCTTCGAGAAACACGTCGGCCGCCACCCGCAGGCTCCGCGTCGCCGTCGCTCCCCCGGCTGCAGCCCGCTGTTTCAACCGTTCCACGAGCCGGGTGACGGCTTCGTCGGCGCGGTCGAAATCACCGCGGGCCGCCGCGATCTCCACCAGCATGATCTCGTCGAGCGCGGCAGCGTCCTCCCCGCCGCCGTCCTTTCCGCCGTCGAGCACCAACGCCCGCCGCACCGCCTCCTCGGCCGGCGAATAGTCCTCGACCGCCAGATGCAGCCGGGCCGAGTCTCGCAGCAGTTCGGCCAGGGCATTGCGATCGCAGCCGGCATCCTTCTCACCAGCCGCCGCCGCGGCGTTGACCACGGCGATCGCCTCCGTCCACTGGCCCGCCAGGGCCAGCGCCCGACCATACTCCCCCGCAGCAGCGAGCGTCGAGGCGTGGCCGGCACCGAGGTGGCCGGCCCGCGGCTCGTACTGCCGTTTTCGTGCGGCGGCCGCGGCGGCGTGGTCACCGAGGGCCGCATACACCTCCGCGAGCTCCGCGTTCGCCCGCGCCGTCACCTCGTGCTCCGGCTCCAGGTCCTTCTGCAGGATGTCCACCGCGCGCACGAGTTCGTCGCGGGCCTGGAGCGTGAAGGCATGTTCCGGCCCCACGGCGGCGTCGAGCATCGCCAGGGCCCGCTTCATCGTCCCCAGCATGCGATCGACACGCCCCGCCGCGGCATGGATCTTTCCGAGAAGCAGCAGAGCCGCGGCCTGGGGCACGCCGTACTGCTCCTGCCCCGCCTCGATCAAAGGATCGCGCAGGTCTACG
Organism: Planctomycetia bacterium; assembly: GCA_014192425.1. NCBI lineage: Bacteria > Pseudomonadati > Planctomycetota > Planctomycetia > Planctomycetia bacterium. Next base: position 69,470 of record BJHK01000014.1, read on the forward strand.
GCCCGCGTTAAGGGCACCTCGGCCTCGGGGAGTTTCCCCTGGGCGAAGAGAATCTGCCCGGCGGCGTCGAGGATCGGCAGCAGGTCGGGGTGGTCGTTGCCCTTGGTCTTCTTGACGCGGCTGCTCGCCGACCGCAGCGTCTCCAGGGCCCGGTCGAAATCGCCGGCGGCGCGGAGGGTTTCGGCCTGTGCGACCGCCGCCTCGACCCGCACGTCGGGCTGGTCGGGCAGGGGCGGGGTCGGTTTTCGCTCTCCCTGGGCGTGGCCCACGCCCGCCACGAGGCAGGCGAAGACGAACGTCGGCAGACGCCAGCCGGTCGCCGACGGCAACCACGCCGAGTTTGAGACCTTCCGAAGCATCGTCGCCAGCATCCCAGCACCCTCGAGCACGCCCGGGACGAACGCCGGGGAATCACAGGAGTCTAAGACGCCCCGTCAGCGGAAGCCACGGGCCCGTCGCCACCCCCGCTGCCGTGCCGGCCAACGCCGATGGCCAGGTGTCGCTCATGAAATTCTCACACCGGCCGGGCGGTAGCCCGGGGCACGCGATATCTTGGAAAGGGTTTTCGTATCGTTTGCGGAGGGCCGATGCCGATGCTGGTGTCCCTGGCTGGTCAACCGGGCCGCATGGCGCGCGGGTGTTTCTTGGCGACGGTGGCGGTGGTGGTGTCGCTATTTCCGCCGCTCCGCTGCGGCGCGGCGGACCCGCCTGCACTCACCGCGGAGGAGGCCCGCACTCTCGTCGCCAAGCGGGGCGGGCCGCTCCTCCTCGACGAGGTCGCGAGTCTGGACGTCGACGCCGCGAAAATCCTCGCGGCCCACGGAGCCGGCATCGCACTCGACGCCCTGAAGGCCCTCCCGTTGCCGACGGCCACGGCGCTCGCGATGCATGGCCGGCAGCAGCCGGCTGCGGAAGCGGGCGATCCGGCGATACTCATCGGCCGGCTGCGGACGATGCTGGTAGAGAGCCATGCCGATGGCGACTTGATGCGAGACATGATCGACGCGTTCGCGCCGCCGAACCCTGGCAGCCGGACCAGTGCCTGGCTGTCGCTCGCAGGACTCGACGAGCTCGCCCCGGAGACTGCCCTGGCCCTGGCCATCCACGCCGGTCCGCTGGCGCTCGACGGCGTTCGCAGCCTGTCCGTGGAGTCGGCCCGGGCCCTCGCTGTTCACACCGGCGAACTGTCCCTCGGAGGCCTCGAGCAGCTCCCGGCGGACGTGGTTCGGGCGCTCGCCGACCACCGTGGACCGGTGGCGATCCCGGATCCCCTGCGCCCGGCCACACGGCTGCCGGACGCCGCTGCCACGGCCCGGCCGCCGGCGCCGGACAAGGCCAAAGAACCACCAGCCACCACGACCGAAGGCAACCGGCCCGACCCGGTGGCCAGCGGACCGAACCGATGACCGCGGCCGGTCCCGTGTTCCTCGACCACGCCGCGGCCACGCCGCTGCGACCCGAGGTGGCCGAGGAGCTGGCCCGCACGGCGACGGAGGCGTGGGCCAATCCGTCGAGCCCGCACGCGGCGGGCAGGCGGGCCAGGCGGGTGCTGGAGGAGTGCCGCGATCGCATCCTCGCGCTCGTCGGCGCCCGGGCCACGGGCAGCGGCCGCGACCGGCTGGTGTTCACCAGCGGCACGACCGAGGCCAACCGGCTCGCCCTCCTCGGCATGGCCGCCGGGCAGGCCGGCACCGCCGGGTGCATCGCCTCGTCCGCCCGCGATCACGCCAGCGTGCGCGCGACGGCCAAGGAACTCGGGGACCGCGGCTGGCGGGTGTTCGAGCCGATGCTCGAACCGACCGGCGCGATCGATCGCGGCTGGACGTTTCCCGAGGATGCCCCCCGCCCCCGGATCCTTTCCCTGACGCTCGTCTGCGGCCAGACGGGCACCCGTGAGTTCCGCGGCATCGGCCCCGCCGCCGACAGCGGCGGACGGGATGTGCTCCTCCACGCCGACGCCGCCCAGGCGATGCTCTGCCATCCGCCGTCGTTCGCCGATTCGGGATTCGCCACGCTCTCCCTCGCCCCCTGCAAGTTCGGTGGCCCGCGCGGAATCGGAGCCACGATTGTGCGGGCCGGCATCCCGTTCGCGGGCCTCGTGCCCGGCCCGCAGGAGGGGGGCCTGCGCGGCGGCACGGAGGCCGTCCCCCTGGCCGCGGGCTTCGCCCGGGCGCTGGAGATCGTCATCACGGAGCAGCGCGTGGTGGCGGAGCGGCTTCGACTCCTGCGCGAGAGGTTGGCGACACGGCTCATCGCCGCGGCCCGGGCCGCGGGCATTCCGGCCGACATCGTCGCCGCCTGCGGAGACGCGGCGGCCAACCTCCTCGTGGTGACGTTTCCGGGGATCGACCGACAGGCGTTCGTGATGGCGGCCGACCTCGAGGGCGTCGCGTGCGCCAGCGGCACGGCCTGCGCGAGCGGTTCGAGCGAGCCGGCCCCGGCCGTTGCCGCGCTCCGGATCGGCAGCGAACTCGAACGGTCGGCGGTCCGCTTCAGCCTCGGCGCCGGCACGACGGAGGCGGAGATCGACGTGACGCTGGCCCGGCTGCAAGCGGTGTTTGGCAGGCGGCGGCAGTCCCAGGGGCCATGACGACCGGATGTCGATTCGCCGTCGGCCGGCCGCCGGACCCGCGCCCGGAGAACAACCGACGGGACGACCGACCGCTCCCGACGCCCGGTCGAACGCCACAGCGACGGTGGGCCTGCCGGCGTGAAGACCGTCGACTCCACAAGCCCGGGCCGTGAACCGTCCTGGTTTCAACTTTTCCTGGCTTTGCAGCCGACACGCAACCAACACGCAACCGACAAAAAATTATGATTTCGACCGGAATTCATTCCCCTGCGCCATGGGGAGCGTGGCTGGATGTTCTTATTCGTAGGTCACTACTCCATCCTCCTGTTCATGTTCGAAGAACATCAATTCAGAAAACACAGCGGGCGGCCCATCCCCCAACGCGCCAAAGATGCGACATTCCCGGCCTGCGAAGGCCATTTTCCCCGGGGATTTATCGGGTACAGTAAGGGCTTTCCGCCGCCCCGCCACGACTGCCGGCGGCGGCCAAGAAACCTCGAGGACTGCAGGCTCCCATGAAGGTCCGTTGCACGAGAGAACCGTTGCTCGCCGCGCTGCAAAGTGCCGCGGCCGTGGTGCCTGCACGGTCACCGAAGCCGGTGCTGACGAGCGTGAAGTTCGAGGCCGTCCGCGAGGAGGCGGTGCTGTCGGCGACCGATCTCGAGATCGGGATTCGCATCGTCGTGGAGGGCGTCGACGTCGCCGCACCCGGCGCCGTTCTCCTCCCCAGCGGCCGGCTGGCCGCCATCGTCCGGGAAAGTGCTCCGGGCACGGTGTTCGACATCCTCAGCGACGGCACGGCGACGGTCGTCAAGGCGCCGCGCAGCGAGTTTCGCCTCCCTGCGGAGGACCCGCTCGAGTTCCCGGCCGTCGCCACCTTTCCAGCCGACGCCTGCTTCGAGATCACCTCGCAACTCGCACGCGAGATCGTTCGGCGGACCGTGTTCGCGACCGACAACGAATCGAGCCGGTATGCGCTCGGCGGCGTGCTTGTGGAACTGACCGGCGAGTCGGTGCTTGCCGTCGGTACCGACGGCCGTCGGCTGGCGAAGATGGAGGGCCCGGCGCGGGTCCAGGGGGGAACGCCGGCGGCCGCGCAGCCGATCGTTCCGGCCCGGGCGATGCAGCTCATCGAGCGCTGCCTCGGCGGCGCCGACGTGCCGGTGCAGATCGCCGCCCGGCCGAACGAGATCCTCGTGCGGATCGGGCCGTCGACGATCTCGTCGCGGCTCGTCGACGGGCGGTTCCCACGCTGGCGAGACGTGTTTCCCGACCGTCCCGAAGCGGCCCGCGTGGCCCTGGTCTGCGGGCCCCTGATGGCCGCCGTCCGCCAGGCCGCGATCGTGACCAGCGAGCAGTCGAAAGGGGTCGATTTTTCGTTCGAGGCCGGCCAGCTCGTGCTCTCGGGCCGGTCGGCGGAGAGTGGCGAGAGCCGCGTCGAACTGCCGATCGACCATGCCGGTGCGACGGTGCGGATCAAGCTCGACCCGCGGTTCATGGTGGAGTTCCTCCGCGTCCTCGATCCGGCCACGGCCGTGACCGTCGAGCTCACCGACGCCCAGAGCGCCTGCGTGTGCCGCACCGAGGATGGCTACGGCTACGTGATCATGCCGCTGGCGGCCGACTGACCGATCCCGAGAATGTCCGCATGGCCTTCACTCCCTCCCGCCCGCCGCTTCCCACCGGTCCGACACCAATCGGACGGCTCATGTCGCGGCTCATGGCCCGCACGGGCTACGACCGGCAACTGGCGACGCAGGGACTCGCGGAGGCCTGGCGGCAGGCTGTCAGCGGCCCGCTCCGCGACGCCTCCCGGCCGGGGCTCGTCCGACGTGGCGTGCTCGAGGTGTTCGTGAGCCATTCGGCACTGGTGCAGGAACTCGGGTTTCAGAAGCGGGCCGTGCTCGCCCGGCTCGCCGAGCTGGTGCCGACCGCCGGGATCAGTGACATCCGCTGCCGGCTGCAGGCCGATGCGGGTCGGACCGACTGAGGAGGATCGCCATGGCGGATGAGTCGACACAGCAGGAATACACCTCGGCCGACCTCAAGCACCTGTCGGACCGCGAGCACGTGCGCGAGCGGTTCGGCATGTACATCGGCGACAACACCTCGCGCGGCCTGCACCACCTCGTCTACGAGGTCGTGGACAACTCCATCGACGAGTGCATGGCCGGCCATGCCCGCCACGTCTCCGTCACCGTCAACGTGGATGGCAGCGTCACCGTCGAGGATGACGGCCGCGGCATCCCCGTCGACCGCCACCCGCAGCTCTCCGAGGAGATGGAGCGGGACGTGTCCACGCTCGAGGGCGTGATGACGGTGCTGAAGTTCGGGGGCAAGTTCGAGAAGGGCGCCTACCAGACGTCAGGCGGCCTGCACGGCGTCGGCGTCACCGTCGTCAACTTCCTCTCCGAGTGGTGCGAGGTCGAGGTCTCGCGGCACGGCCAGGTCTGGCAGCAGGAGTACCAGCGCGGTGAGCCGACAGGGTTGGTGCGCACGATCGGCAGCACGACGCGGACCGGCACGAAGACGACCTTCAAGCCCGATCCGCAGATCTTCCCGCAGACGAAGTTTTCCTGGGACATCCTCTCGCGCCGGCTGCGCGAATTGGCGTTCCTCAATTCGGGCGTGCGGATCGGCTTTTCCGACGCCGCCACCGGCAACACCGAGGAGTTTTTCTACGAGCGCGGCGTCGAGGAATTCGTCGAGCACCTCAACAAGGCGAGCGACGCCGTCCATGCCGACGTGATCACGATCAAGGGGGAGGCCGAGGGGGTGTCGTGGGACATCGCCCTGCAGTACACCGGCGAGTACACCGAGAGCCTCCACAGCTACGTCAACAATATCTCGACGACCGAGGGGGGGACACACGTTTCCGGCTTCCGGGCGGCCCTCACCCGGGCGCTCAACGCGTATGGCAAGAAGAGCGGCCTGTACAAGGACCTGATCCCCACCGGCGAGGACGTCCGCGAGGGACTGACGACGGTGATCAGCGTCCGCGTGCCGCACCCGCAGTTCGAGGGGCAGACGAAGACAAAGCTCGGCAACGGCGAGGTCGAAGGGATCATCAACTCGGCCGTCGGCGATTTCCTGGGCAAGTACCTCGAGGAGAACCCGAAGAGCGCCAAGGCGATCGTCCAGAAGGGCGTGCTCGCCGCCGAGGCCCGTGAGGCCGCCAAGAAGGCCAAGCAGCTCCTGCGCGAGCGGAAGGGGGCGCTGTCCGGGGGCGGCCTGCCGGGCAAGCTCCGCGACTGCACGAGCCGCGACGTCGAACGCTGCGAGCTGTATCTCGTCGAGGGTGACTCGGCCGGCGGCTCGGCCGAAGGCGGCCGGCACCGCGAGTATCAGGCGATCCTCCCCTTGCGCGGCAAGATCATCAACGCCTACAAGAGCCGCGACGACAAGGTGCTCGCCAACGAGGAGGTGCGGAGCGTGATCTCGGCGATCGGCGCCGGGATCGGCGAGGAGTCCGACCTCTCCAAACGCCGCTACGACAAGGTCGTGATCATGACCGACGCCGACGTCGACGGCTCCCACATCCGCACGCTCCTGCTCACCTTCTTCTACCGGCAGATGTACCGGCTCGTCGCCGAGGGGCACGTCTACGTGGCCCAGCCGCCGCTGTTCCGGGTGCGGTCGAAGAAGAACGTGTACTACGTGCAGACCGAGGAGGAGATGAAAACGCAGCTCCTCGACCAGGGACTCGGCGAGGGCGTGTTCCTCCCCGGCGACGGCCGGGAGATCGCCGGCGAGGCGATGCAGAAGCTGTGCCGGACGCTGTCCGGACTGGAGGACGCCCTGGTGGCGCTGGAGAAGCGCGGCGTGAGCCTGCGCGACCATGCCGCCCGGCGCGATCCGCAGTCCGGCCGGCTGCCGATGTATCACGTCTACTACGGCCTCGAGGAGCGCTGGTGCACGAGCCGCGACGAGCTGGAGGCGTTCGTCAAGGGGAAGGAGCGGGCCACTGGCGGGGCGCTGGCGGTCGGCCGCATGGAGGAGGCGGTGGCGGCGGGGGACACGACTCCGGGCACGGCGCCGGGAACGGGCGACGACCAGCTCGTCGTCGTCGATCTGCACGAGGTGCGGAGCATCAACGCCGGCCTCAAGGAGCTCGAAACGATGGGTTTCGACATCGAGAGCCTCCTCCCCCAGGACCGGACCGGGAGCGACGAGCCGCGGTACACGCTCAGGCGCGGCGACAACGCGATCGGCCTCCAGGACCTGCGCGGCCTGCTCACGGCCGTTCGCCGGGCGGGCGAGAAGGGACTGTCGATCACCCGCTTCAAGGGGCTCGGCGAGATGAACGCCGAGGAGTTGCGCGACACGACGCTCGACCCGAAGAACCGGACGCTGTTGCGCGTGACGATGACCGACGCGGCGGCCGCCGACGACCTGTTCCGGATCCTGATGGGGGAGAAGGTGGAGCCGCGGCGCGAGTTTATCGAGAAGCACGCGCTCGACGTCAAGAACCTGGACGTGTGATTGTCGCGCCGTCGCCGCCGTCCCGGCGTCGGCTCCGGCTTACGGTCGCCGGGCGGAGCCCGGCTCCGGCGGCGGACTCCGTCCGCCGCCAGGTCCGAGTGAGCGAAGGGCAGGAAGGCGGGGGCGGGTCCGCGGCGACCGGCATGCACGGGCACCGCAGTCAGTCAGGCTTCAAGCGGAGGGCATGGGACTCGAACCCACAACCCCTTTCGGGGCACGACATTTCCAGTGTCGCCGCTAGCCATTCGCTTACCCTCCGAACATGCCGCGGATGCCATGCGAATATACCACCCACAATCCGCCCCGGCCCGGCGTTTCCCGGCGCCACGGCCACGCGTTGACGGCGTCCCCCGGCGAACGTAGATTCGACCCGTTTTCCTCCGGTTTTCCGGCTCCCTGACCGGCGCCGGCGTCGTCCTCGTTCCTTCTCGCGAAAGGTCTCGTGCAGCCCATGGCAACCTCCCTCGGAAAAAAGTCCGCCAAGAAGTCCGCTCGGAAGCCGGGAGGCGGGGGAAAGTCGGAGCGCATGATCTACTGCTTCGGCGCCAAACGGTGCGACGGCGACGGCACGATGAAGCCGCTCCTCGGTGGCAAGGGGGCGAACCTCGCGCAGATGACGAAGATCGGGCTCCCCGTGCCCCCCGGGTTCACGATCACCACGCAGGTCTGCATCGACTACTACAAGAACCACAAGAAGTTCCCCAAGGGCCTCGAGGAGGAGGTCGCCTCCGCCATGAAGCTCATGGAGAAGGAGACCGGGAAGAAGTTCGGCGACCCGCACAACGCCCTCCTCGTCAGCGTCCGCTCCGGCGCCCGCGACAGCATGCCGGGGATGATGGACACGATCCTCAACCTCGGCCTCAACGACGACACGGTGAAGGGGCTCGCCGCAGCCACCGGCAATCCGCGGTTCGCCTACGACTCCTACCGCCGCTTCATCCAGATGTACGGCGACGTCGTCATGGGCGTGCAGAAGCGGCATGAAAACGAGCACGACCCCTTCGAGGAGACGATGGAGGGGCTGAAGCACCAGCTCGGGATCCACGACGACACCGACCTCACCGAGGCGCACCTCCGCGAGCTCATCAGCCGCTACCTGCGGCTCATCAAGGAGCGGACCGGCAAGACCTTCCCGCAGGAGCCCTTCGGGCAGCTGATGGGCGCGGTGGGCGCCGTGTTCGGCAGCTGGATGAACGAGCGGGCGATCCTCTACCGCCGCAAGTACAAGATCCCCGACGAGTGGGGCACCGCCGTCAATGTCCAGAGCATGGTGTTCGGCAACATGGGTGACGACTGCGCCACCGGCGTGGCCTTCACCCGCGACCCGGCCACCGGTGAGGACGTGTTCTACGGCGAGTACCTCGTCAACGCCCAGGGGGAGGACGTGGTGGCCGGCGTGCGGACGCCGAAGCCCGTGGCCGAGATGGCCCACGAGCCGATGTTCGCCGGCACCTACAAGCAGCTGGAGAAGGTCCGGGCCACGCTCGAGAAGAAGTTCGGCGATGTCCAGGACTTCGAGTTCACCGTCGAGAAGAAGAAGCTCTACATGCTGCAGACGCGGCACGGCAAGCGGACGGCGCTGGCCTACGTGAAGATCGCCCACGACATGGTCAAGCAGAAGCTGATGACTGCCGAGCATGCGATCCAGTCAGCCGATCCCGATGCGCTGTCGCAGCTGTTGGCGCCGATCTTCGACCGCCATGACTACGAGGGGGCGAAGAAGGGGGGGCGGCTGCTGACGACGGGCCTGCCCGCCGGCCCCGGCGCCGCGACGGGCCAGCTCGTGTTCTCCGCCGCCAAGGCCGAGGAACTGGCCCACAAGGGGACGCATGTCGTCCTCGCCCGCGTCGAGACGAGTCCCGAAGACCTGCGCGGCATGATCGCCGCCGAGGGCATTCTCACCAGCCGCGGCGGCGTCTCCAGCCACGCCGCGCTCGTGGCCCGGCAGATGGGCAAGGTGTGCGTGGCCGGTGCGGGGGCGATCCAGATCGACTATGCCGCGGGCACGCTCAAGTGCGCCGGGCAGACGCTCCGCGAGGGGGATGCGATCTCGATCAACGGCTCCACGGGCGAGGTCTTCGCCGGCGGCATCAAGACGGCCGACAGCGAGCTCAAGCAGGTGCTGATCGCCAAGACGATGAAGCCCGCCGATTCGGAGGTCTTCCAGTACTACGACTTCATCATGAAGCTGGCCGACAAGCACCGCAAACTCGGCATCCGCACCAACGCCGACACGCCCGAGCAGGTCCGGCACGCCATCGCCTTCGGCGCCGAGGGAATCGGCCTGACGCGGACCGAGCACATGTTCTTCGAGGGCGACCGCATCGATGCCATGCGGGAGATGATCCTCGCCGAGAACGAGGAGGTGCGCCGCGAGGCTCTCGCCAAGCTCCTCCCCTACCAGCGGGACGACTTCGAGGGCATCTTCCGGGCCCTCGAGGGCCGGCCGGCCACGATCCGCTTTCTCGACCCGCCGCTGCACGAGTTCGTGCCGCATGACGAGAAGGCCCAGGCCGACTTGGCGAAGAAGCTCCGCCTCCCGGTGGAGACGGTCAAGGCCCGCGTCCATGCCCTGCACGAGTTCAACCCGATGCTCGGCCATCGTGGCTGCCGCCTCGGCATCAGCTACCCGGAGATTTCCGAGATGCAGGCCCGGGCGGTGTTCGAGGCCGCCGCCAAGGTCCAGAAGGACGGCGTCAAGGTGAAGCCGGAGATCATGATCCCGCTCGTCGGCTTCAAGAAGGAGCTCGACCACCAGGTGGCGATCGTGCACGCCGTGGCGGAGAAGGTGCAGAAGGAGACGGGGCAGAAGATCAAGTACCTCGTCGGGACGATGATCGAGATCCCGCGTGGCGCCCTGACCGCGGACGAGATCGCCGAGACGGCCGAGTTCTTCTCCTTCGGGACCAACGACCTCACCCAGACCTGCCTGGGAATGAGCCGCGACGACATGGGCTCGTTCCTGCAGAAGTACACCGAGGAGGGGATCTTCAAGGCCAATCCGTTCGCCTCGATCGACGCCAGCGGCGTCGGCCAGTTGATGGAGATCGCCGCCGAACGCGGCCGCAAGACCCGCAAGGACATCAAGCTCGGGATCTGCGGCGAGCATGGCGGCGATCCCCACTCGGTGATCTTCTGTCACAAAGTCGGCCTCGACTACGTGAGCTGCTCGCCGTTCCGGCTGCCGGTGGCCCGGCTGGCTGCCGCCCAGGCGGCCCTCGGCAAGACCTACTGAGGAAGTAGCAGGCGGCCCGGCGCGGGCCTCGACGTGGACGTGAAACCGCGGCAGGGAATCGTCGAGGTCGAGGTCACGCGCGGGGGCCGGTGGGAGAGCGTCCACGCGGTCGCCTGGGCGCTGGCCGCGGCAGACGACCGCCCGGCCGATGGGACGGTCGCCGCCCTGCCGGACGTGTTTCCCCGCTCGGCCGTGAAGCCGCTCCAGGCGTTGCCGGTCATCGAGACGGGGGCGGCCGACAGGTTTGGGGTCAGCGCCGCTGAACTGGCCCTCGCGGCGGCCTCGCACTCGGGCGAGCCGGACCACGTCGCGGGCGTGCGCGGGATCCTCGCCAAGGCGGGCTGCACGGTGGCCGACCTCGCCTGCGGGACGCACGCCCCGTTCGCGGCGGCCGCGGCCGCGGATCTCGTCCGCCGCGGTCTGGAGCCGTCGGCGATCGAGCACAACTGCTCGGGCCAGCATGCGGCGTTTTTGCTCGTCGCCCGCCATCTCGGTGCCGCTCCCGGTGGCTACACAGCGGCCGACCATCCCGTGCAGCGGCTCGTGACAGAGGTTCTCGCCGACCTCGCCGGCCTGCCGCTCGGCACCGACCGGTTCGGCATCGACGGCTGCGGGATCCCCACGTTCGCGATCCCGCTCGATCGGCTGGCGGTCGCCTGGGCACGGTTCGCGGCGCCGGACTCGGTCGCGGTGGTGCGCCGTGAGGCGGCCCGCCGTGTGCTTGCCGCCATGGTTGCCCATCCCCGGCTCGTCGCCGGCAGCGACCGGTTCGACACGCTCGTCATGGAGTCGATCGGGCCACGGGCCGTCGTCAAGGCCGGGGCGGAAGGGGTGTCATGCGCGGCCGTGCCCGGCGCAGGTCTCGGGATCGCGGTCAAGGCCCTCGACGGCGCGGGCCGAGCCGCCGAGATCGTCATGGCGGCGCTGCTCGGCCGGCACGTGCCAGAGTTACCTGCCGCCGCCGCCGCGCGGCTCTCCGAGCGGGCCGCACCGGTCATCCGCCGCGGCGACGGCACGCCGGTCGGCGGCCTACGGCTCGTGGCCGGCAGCCGGCTGGACTGATCGAAAGGGAGTTGCGGCATGGAGCTCACCCCCGAAGCCCGGACGCTCGCCGGGGTCGTCGCGGTCGTGGTCGTGCTCTGGTTCACCGAGGCGTTGCCGCTGGCCGTGACGGCGCTCGTCGGGGCCGCTGCCTGCGTGCTCCTCGGGGTGGCGCCCGCCAAGCAGGTGTTTCGGCCGTTCGCCGATCCGCTCATCTTCCTGTTCATCGGCTCGTTTTTGCTCGCCGAGGCGTTCCGCATCCAGCGGCTCGACCGCCGGCTGGCCTACGCCGTGCTCGCCGTGCCCTGGGTCGGAGAGCGGCCGCGCCGGCTGCTCGCCGCCGTGGCGGTCGTGTCGGTGCTGACGAGCGCCTTCATCTCCAACACCGTGACGGCGGCGCTGATGATGGCGATCGTCGCCGGCCTCGTGGCAGCGATCGAGGAGGCGGCCGATGCGGCGGCGCGGCCGGCGCCGACGTTCGCCACCAGCCTCTACCTGTGCATCGCCTTCGCCGCCTCGATCGGCGGACTGGCGACACCGATCGGCACGCCGACGAACCTCATCGGCCTGGGCTTCATCCGCAGTGAGCTGGGTGTGGCGATCTCGTTTCCCGGCTGGTGCGCCCTGAGCCTGCCCGTGGTCGGCGTACTCGGCACGTTCGCCGTGCTGCTGCTCGGCCGGTTGTTTCCCGCCGGTGTGGACCGGCTCGCCGGCGTCTCCCGGCACGTCGCGGCCGAGCGGGCCCGGCTCGGGGCCTGGACGGTCGCGCAGTGGTCGACCGTGGCCGCGTTCACCGTCACGGTCGGGCTCTGGGTGGTGCCCGGCGTCCTCCTCGGCCTGCTCGGGCAGAAACACCCGCTCGTCGCCTGGCTGCAGGCCCGCCTCCCCGAGGGCGTGGCGGCGATCGTGGGGGCGACGCTGCTGTTCGTCCTGCCCGGCGGGCGGAGCGAATCCGGCCGGTGTCGGCCGGTGCTGCGCTGGAAGGAGGCGCGGATCGACTGGGACATCGTCCTCCTCTACGGCGGCGGCCTGGCGCTCGGCGAACTCTGCTTCTCGACCGGGCTCGCCGCCGCCGTCGGTGCCGGGATCGAGCACTGGATTCCGGCGGGTCCGTGGGCCGGCGTGGCGCTGGTGCTGGCCGCGGCCGGCGTGGCGGCGCTGACCAGCGAGTTCACGAGCAACGTCGCCAGCGCCACGATGGTCGTGCCGGTGGTGATCGCCGTGGCGCGGGCCGCCGGGGGGGACGCCGTGCTGGCGGCGCTGGCGGCGACGCTCGCCGCCAGTCTCGGCTTCATGATGCCGGTGAGCAGTCCGTGCAACGCGATCGTGTACGGATCGGGGCGGATCCCGCTCCGGGCGATGATGGCCTCCGGCGCGATCCTCGACGTCGTCGGCGTCGCCCTGATCACGGCCGTGCTGCTGGTGGCGAGATGGGTGGGGTGAGCCGCGCGCGGCTGCGACGGCGCGACATTGAGCCAGTCAGCCAGCCCAAGCCGCCGGCGGCCGGCAGAAGTATCGTCGCTGCGCCGGCTCCGTAGAACCTGCAACGGTGCAAGCACCGCTTGCGTGGAGCCGGGCTGTGCCCGGCGACGACAAGCCGGAGCAGCCGCTTTGTCGGCTGCGACGGCGCGACAGGCCGGCGCGATCATCGCTTGCGTGGAGCCGGGCTGTGCCCGGCGACGACAAGCCGGAGCAGCCGCTTTGTCGGCTGCGACGGCGCGACAGGCCGGCGCGATCATCGCTTGCGTGGAGCCGGGCTGTGCCCGGCGACGACAAGCCGGAGCAGCCGCTTTGTCGGCTGCGACGGCGCGACAGGCCGGCGCGATCATCGCTTGCGTGGAGCCGGGCTGTGCCCGGCGACGACAAGCCGGAGCAGCCGCTTTGTCGGCTGCGACGGCGCGACAGGCCGGCGCGATCATCGCTTGCGTGGAGCCGGGCTGTGCCCGGCGACGACAAGCCGGAGCAGCCGCTTTGTCGGCTGCGCCGGCGCGACAGGCCGGCGCGATCATCGCTTGCGTGGAGCCGGGCTGTGCCCGGCGACGACAAGCCGGAGCAGCCGCTTTGTCGGCTGCGACGGCGCGACAGTCAGAACCCCGGCTCGATCGGCGCCCCGCAGTTGTGGCAGCGCGGCAGCATTGGCGGCCGCGGCGTGGGCATGTAACCCTCGGCGCACAGCGTGTGGAGCCGGGGAAACAGCGACGGCATCGTGGCATTGGCCTCGCGGAGCTGGCGGTGGACGCAGAGCTGCCCGCGTGGGTCGGCGTGGAACATCGTGCCATGCCGATGGCAGGCCGGGCCGCAGCCCGGCGCCGACACGCTGGCATGCCACGGTGGCCGCTGCCCGTTCCGACAGCCGCAGGCCTCCGATCCGGGACCGACCTGGACGCCCTCCGACACGATCACCGGTGACCGCGCCGCCGCGTCCCGGATCGAGAGGATCGACGGGATGATGGCGACGATCAAGGCGGCGATCACGCCGCGGCGGCTGGCTGGCACCGGTGAGCTCCTTGGCCTGAAGGGAAGCGGATTCCATTCCACGTCCCTGGCAGGTGCATCGACCCCCGTCCCCCGCCCCGTTGAGCGGTCGTGACGCCGGGTGGGGTCGTGACGGTAGGGGGGGCGGTGACGCCGGGGTGGCGATGACGGAGGGGTTGGAGCCGGTCAGTCGAGGGCCACGTCGTCCACGAGAAATGACTCGAGAGCGGTCCGCGTCGCGAGCACGATGTATCCACGGTCGCCATGCCGATAGCCGCCGATGCCGACCAGGGCCGCTCCGTGCTGGTAGCGGTCGACCACGCCACCGTCGGCCCAGGCGACGGTCACCGAGCCGTCGGGGCCGGCGATGAGCCACTGACGCCGGGCGCTGCCGAGCAGGTCGGCCCAGGCGAGGGGTTCGATCGGCCCGTCACGGTGCATGCCGGCCGGAAGGGAAATGTCCCAGAGCGGCTCGGCACCGGGGCCGATCCCGATCGCGGCGTTGCCCCCGGCCGCGTCGCGGCCGCAGCCGATCACCGACCAGGCAGCATCCATGCCGACCGGTCCCGCGGCCAGCGTCCCGAGCCGGAAGCCGGTGATGGGCGTGAGCGCGGCTGGGCCCGCACCGGCCGGAACCCGCGCCAGCCGTCCGTCGGCCGTCGCGGCCAGCACCGTCGCCGCGCCCGGCTGCCCCGCGGCCACGCCGACCACCGTGCCGGGCGTCCGGTCGCGCCACTGCCGCTCTCCGGAAAGGCTGCAGCAGTGGACGCCGATCGTTCCCAGGTAGCCGATCACGATCTCCGGTGTGCCGTCGCCGTCGGCGTCGGTGAAGTCGGCCGCCGTGATGCCGGCGTGCGGGCCGCCGCCAGCCTCGGGATAGGAGGCGTGGAGTTTCCAGGCGTCGTCGAAGACGAACACCTGCTGACCGCCGCGGGCCGCACCGAGCCACCAGCGGCGCCCGGCCGCGTCGCGGGCCGTTCGCAGGAAGCCGACGGCGGCATCGGGGGGCAGCGGCAGTTCGTGGCGGGCCAGTTCCCGCCCCTGGGCGTCGAGCGCCACGACCGTCCGCCAGCCGTCGAGGGCGAGGACCCGCGGCCCGTCCGGCCCCGCCTCGGGCTCGTCGAGGCAGAGGAGGTTTCCGGGCAGCGCGACGGCGTCGGCCTGCCACTGCCTCACGAGCTTGAACCGCAGCGGCTGGCGCCGGGGCGCGATCGACTGCTCGGGCAGCCTTTCGACCGGTCCGCCGAGCCGGGCCCCGACCCGTCGCAGCTCGTCACGATAGGCCTGCAGCGCAGCGGCCCGCCGGTCGCGCACCAGGGGGAGCGTGTCCTTGCCGGCGGCGAGGGCCTCGAGCGTCGCCCCGACGTCGGTGCCGATCCGATTCCCCTCGCCGGCCTGCACGTCGGCGATCGTGCCGTCGGCCGCGATGATCACCAGCGTCGGAAACTCCTCGACCCCCAGGCTGGCAGCGGCCCCGCCGCGCTCGTCGCGCACGAGCGTCCCCACGCCGCCGTATTCCGCCAGGCGTTTGCCGAGCGCCGCGCTGCCGACGTCCGCTTCGTCGACGCTCACGGCGAGGTGTCGGACGCGGACGGGGGGCGTGGCGGAGGCATGTGCCGTGGTGAACCCGTTCACGGCCGCGCCCACCTGCGGCATGGTGCGCGTGCAGGGTTCGCAGCCGTCGAAGAAAAACTCGAGCACGGCGATCGTGCCGGTGAGCGCCTCGCGCGTCAGCGACTCGCCATCCGCGCTGGCGACTGAGAACACGGGGGCGGGACGGCCCACGAGCGGGCTGACGGGCCGTGGCGGCCGCGGCGGCTCGAGGCGGGCGACCTCGATCGCGCCGGGGGGCGGCTGGAGGGAGAATGCCGTCGCCGCGGGCGCCGTGAAGGCCGCGGCGGTGAACTCGACGACGATCTTCAGGCCGGTTGCGCCCTCCGATCGGTCGCCTCCGGGCGGGACCTCCATCCGGCGCAGGAGACGCGCGCGGCGGTCGATCCAGAGCACCAGTTCGCCGTCGGGCCGGGGGATCACGATGCGGTCGCAGGCATGCCCATCGACCGGCTCGCTGCGGGTGATCCGCGCCGGCCCGGTGGCGTCGGCGAGGACGAGGTCGAGGGTGTCGTCGGCGAGGAGCAAAGGCAGCTGCGTGGGGCAGCCCGCCTCCCCTTCCGTGACGGCGGCGGTGAGATCCCGGTCGGCGAAGATCCGCTCCAGTGTCAGCGGGGACGCGACGTGCGACACGAGCACCTGCCCCGGCGCGGCGCCGATCGCGGCCCGCAGCGTGCCGGCGGCGACGGCGAGATGCGCGTCGTAGGCATCGACCCGGAGCCGGTCGGGACGGACGAACGCCGCCCGGAAGGGGAGCGTTCGTTCGGTCAGCGTGCCGTCCTGCATCTGCTCGATCCGCACACGCGCGTCGTCCGCATACGCGCCGGCCTCGCGGTAGGCGCGGGCCATCGCCCGAAGAACGTCGCCGGCATCCTCGCGTCGGCCGCAGCCGGCGGCGACCGTGACGACGACGCAGGCGCCGATGCCGAACAGGACGTGGCACGGGACGGGGTGGTGCATCATGCCGGCATCTTGCCCGAGACACGGCCGTCACGGCCAGAGCGATCTCCGGGCAGGGCGTTTGCCGGGGGACCGCGCCGATCGGTCGACGTCGCCGTACAATGTTTCCTTCCTCGGTCCATGCCCTCCCCCAGCAGCCTCCGCTTCGCACGTGATCCGACTCGACACCGGCAGCGACACCCCCGTGCTCCTCGACGTCGAACCGGGGACGTTCGTGGCGGAGTTTCACGGGCCTGACGGCGTCGCCGGCCCGGCTGCCCGCGACCTGGTCGGCCAGGCGGTCACCCGCCCCGCGCATGCCCCGCCGCTCCAGGCCCATGTCGTGCCGGGGGACCGGGTCGCCGTCGCCGTCGCCGGCTCCGTGCCGCAGGACGAGCACGTGCTCGGCGCCATCACCGGCAGCCTGACGGCGGCGGGCATCGCAGCCGACGAGATCACGGTGCTCCACGGACCGGCGCTCGAGCCCGGCGCCGGCGGCGGATCGGCCGCGTACGGCGGCGACGTCTTCGATCCAGCCATCGAGTCGGCGACTGCCTACCTCGCGGCGGACCAGTCCGCCCATCCCCTGCACCTGGCCCGCACGCTCGTCGATGCCGACGTCGTGGTCGCCGTGGGGGCATGGGGCTGGAACGCCGCGCTCGGTGGCCGGTCGCTGGAGGGGGAGCTGTGGCCGACGTTCGCCCGGCTCGGCTGTCGGCGCGACCTGACCGTCGTGCTGGCCCGGCGCGGCCGGCATGCGCTGGCCGACTGGCGGACGAGCATGCAGGAGGCGACCTGGCAGCTCGGCGTCTGCGCCAGCCTGCGCATCGTGCCGGGCCGGGCCGGGACGGTCCATGCGGCCCTGTTCGGCATGCCGGACGAGGCGTGCCGCGCGGCGCGGACCGCGGCCGGTGGCTGGTGTCCGCGGGTCGACGATCCGGTGGACCTGGCGCTGGTCACGCTCTCGGCGGCACAAGGGGGCTGGCCGTCGATCACGCGGGCCGTCGCGGCGGCGGCCCGCGTCACGCGGCCTGACGGCACGATCTGCATCGCCTGCCGGGAGGCGGCGGCACCGGGCATCATCTTCCTGCGCTGGCGGCAGGGGGCGCCGCTGGAGCGGCTCGTGCACGAGGCGCTGGGCACGGGCGATCCGCTGCTCGTGGCCGACGCCCTGCAGACGCGGCTCTTCGCCCGCGCCCTCGGCGAGCGGCGGATCGTGCTCCTCTCGGAGTTGGCGGAGGGGGCCGTCGAGGAACTCGAGTTCGGGTTCGCCGCCGGCCTCGAGGTGCTCGAGCGGCTCGTCGATCGGGCGGAGGCGACCGCCGTGCTCCACGAGGCCGACCTGATGTTTCCGCAGCCGGCCGGCTGACGTCCGGCCACGCTCAGGGGATCCGGTGCCGCAGGCTGCCGACCGGCAGCGGACCCCAGTGCCGCGAGTCGCGGCTCTCGGCCGGAAAGTCGCCGAGCACGAACACCGCGTTCGGCCCGAGCGACCAGGCGGCGACGCCGTCCGGTGCGCCGCGCTGGAGGACGTCACGCCAGCGCCAGGCGCGCTCGATCGCGGCGCCGGCCTGCGCCACCGTCGTGGCAGGCTCGATCACGATCGCGAGTGCCGGGGCCACGTCTCCCTTGTCGCGGTCGGGCCATGGCCGGGCGAAGCTCCAGCGGTCCGGCGGCCCGACCGGCAGGCAGGACCGCTCCGGGCACGTGTCGGCAGCGCCCGCGGGCAGCCGCCAGGCGACCGCGACCACGTGGCCGTCGAGCCGTCCGGCGACGATCGCGTACCGACCGGCGGCACGCAGCCGCCAGGTGAAGACGGTTTCCGCCACCCGGGCCCGCACCCGCAGACCGGCGTCGTCGGGCGGCCGCGAAGCCTGCACCACGGCGGCCACGCCGCCGTCCCGGACCGGGAGCAGCAGGCTGCCGCCGCCGGTCGCCAGCGGCTCGTCGTCGAGCACGTCGGTGGCGGGCCGTTCCCAGCGTTCGCCGCCGGCGGCAGCGTCGTCATGGCCCGCGCTGACGCGCTGGCCCATCGCGGCCAGCTGCCGCGGCTCCTTGAGCACGATCCGGTCGGCGACGACGAGGTCGCCGGCGGCGATCGCCACCGTCTCGCCGGGCAGGCCGGCGATCCGCTTGATGACCGGCGTGCCGTCGGCTGCGTCGAGCACCCAGCGTTCGAACCGGCGCGGCTGCGTCAACCGATCGCGGAGCGGGAGCAGGCCGGTCGCGACGACGTCGCCGGGCAGGAGTCCCGGCGCCATCGACGTGCCCGCGACGACGAACCGGCGCGGCGGGAGGAGGGCCGCGCCGGTGCCGACGAGCACCAGGCCCGCGGCCAGGGCCAGCCAGCGGCGGCTCGTCAACGAGCAGGCTCGGGGCCCTCGCCCCGGGGGAGCGCCGCACCGCTCGGCGGCGTCAGCCGCCGCTCTGCCCGTCCCCTGCGCTGCCACGGTGGCTCAGTCGACGGCGACCCACTGCCGGCTCGCAGCGCTGGCAAGGACGGCGTCGCAGACCTTCTGCGTCTCCAGCGCGTCGCGGAACGTCGGCGGGCAGGGCTGCTTCTTCGCGTAGGCGTCGAGGAAGTCGGCGACCTGGTGGACGAAGCTGTGCTCGTAGCCGATCGCCAGCCCCGGCACCCACCACTTGTCCATGTAGGGATGGTCGCCGTCGGTGACGTGGATGCTCTTCCAGCCGCGCATCGGGCCGGCGTCCTTGTAGTCGAAGACCTCGAGCCGGTGGAGGTCGTGGAGGTTCCACTTCAGGCTCATCTTCTCGCCGTTGATCTCGAACGTGTACAGGGCCTTGTGGCCGCGGGCGTAGCGGGTGCTCTCGAAGAGACCGAGCGAGCCGTTGGTGAAGTGGCAGAGGAACGAGCAGGCATCGTCGATCTTCACCGGCTCGACCTTGCCGCTGAGCTGGTGCTTCCGCTCCTTGACGAACGTCTCGGTCATCGCCGTGACGTCGCTGACGCCGCCGTTGAGCCAGAGGGCGGTGTCGATGCAGTGGGCGAGCAGGTCGCCGGTCACGCCGCTGCCGGCCGCGGCGGCATCGAGCCGCCACAGGGCGGCGCCCCCCTGGGGGAGGTCGGCGGAGATCGTCCAGTCCTGGAGGAACTCGGCCCGGTAGTGGAACGCGCGGCCGAGGGCCCCGGAGTCGATGATCTGCTTGGCGAACGTCACCGCGGGGATGCGCCGATAGTTGTACCAGACGGTGTTCGGCACGCCGGCCTTCTCCACCGCCGCGCACATCCGCTCCCCCTCGGCGACGTCCATCGACAGCGGCTTTTCGCAGAGGATCGCCTTGCCGTGTTTCGCGGCCTCGATGGCGATCTCGGCATGCAGGTTGTTGGGGGTGCAGATGTCGATGGCGTCGATGTCGTCGGCCGCGACGAGCTTCCGCCAGTCGGTCTCGACCCGCCGGTAGCCCCAGCGGTCGGCGAATGCCCGGGCCTTGTCGGCGTCACGGGCGGCGACGGCCTGGAGCACCGGCAGGTACTCGAGGTCGAAGAAGTCCTTGACGCGGTTGTAGCCGTTGGAGTGGGCCCGGCCCATGAAGCCGTAGCCGATCATGCCGATGCGGAGGGGTTTTGCCATCGCTGGGTTCCTGGTGGGTTGCGTTCGTTTGACAATCGCCGCTGCGGGGCGGCATGAGTTCGCTCGCTGACACGCTCGCGATCCTCACGCCGACCCCTCCGCTGCATTCGTGGTGGGCGGCCGTGACTGGCTGAGGGTCGCTCGTGTTTCTTCCGCCGTGGCGTAACGCTCCGGCTCAGGGGTGAAAAAAGTATGGGGTGGATCAGCCCCAGCCGTGGGCGTCGCGGACGGCGATCATCGTGCGCAGGATCGTATTCCAGGTCTGCGGGTTCTCGAGCGTGGCGTTGGGGAACATGCAGCCGTCCCAGCAGATGTGGCGGATGCCGCGGTCGGCCGCCCCCTCCAGCCACAGCCCTGCGCATTTGACGATGTCGAGCTTGCCGTTGGGGTCGTCGGCCGAGCAGTGCTTGCCGGTCTTGTCGTGGGCGCCGGCGCCATGCACCTGGCCGTCGTTCTGGGCGACATGGAAGTCGATCGTCCACGGGCGGAGCTTGGCCACCATCGACTCGTAGGCGGGCCAGAACTCGGCCTCCGTGTAGCCCGGCTGAACCAGCGCGTGCTCCGGGGCGTTGTAGCCGAGCAGGTACAGGTAGGTGTGGGCGAGGTCGGCCTGGAAGCCGAGCGCCTCCGGCATTCCCACCTCCTCGAGGAGGTCGAGCATGTCCTTCCAGGAGTGCATGCCCGCCCAGCAGATCTCCCCCTCGGCCGCGAGCCGCTGCCCGTTGTCCTTGGCGATCGTCGCGGCTTCGCGGAACGTCCGGGCGATCAGCGCGGTGTTCGCCCGGGGATTCTCGCGCCACTTGGCGATGCCGAACTCGGCGGAATCGATGCGAATCACGCCGTACTTCCGCACGCCATGCTGCTCGAAGACCCGCGCGATCCGGCAGGCCATGCGCACGGCCGAGAGAAATTTTTGCCGGGCCGCCTCGTCCCCCATGGCCGAATCCCCGACCGTGCCCGGCCAGACGGGAGCCACGAGCGAACCGACCGTGAAGCCGTGGGCGGCGATCGTGTCGGCGATCCGGCGCAGCTCGGCGTCGCTGGCCTCGGGATTGGTGTGGGGGAGGAAGAGAAAGTAGTCGATGCCGTCGAACCGCTGGCCATTCACGTTCGCGGCGGCGGTCAGCTCGAGCATCCGCTCCAGCGAGATCGGCGGTTCCTGGCCCGGGTCGGTCCCCTTGCCGACGAGGCCGGGCCACATCGCGTTATGGAGTTTCGGGGCGGCGTGCGTGGGCATGGGTCAAGAGTCCTCGTTTTTCAAACCATTCACTGGCCGGGCATCGGGGCTGCCGGTGCCACCTCGCCCGGACGTTCGCTGCGGACATCCTGTCCTTCGCTCACTCGATGCCGCCTGCGCTCCGCCGTCCCGGCTGCGCTGGCCGGCAACGCCGGCTCGATGGCACCGGCAACCCCTGCCGTTACCGTGGGATGGCGCTGGCATGCTTCGCATGCTGTCATGCACGCCGCCCGTGGGTGGGGAGGTCGGGGTGCACGTCGGGGCCGAAGTAGCGGAGGGCGACGAGCGGGCCCGGGCCGGTGTTCTCGACGGTGTAGCCCGCGGCGGCCGCCTCCGCCGAGATGAACAGCTCGTCGGCTGTCATCTGGCCGAAGCGGATCAGGGTCGGCGTGGCGACGTCGTGGACGCCGACGCGGCCCTCCCCCTGGACCGTGATCCAGCCGCTGGCCCCCGCGTCCTGCACGGCGACCTTTGCCCCGGGCTCGAGCGTCAGTTCCTTGGCGCTGAACAGCTGCCGCCCCTCGAACCCGCCGTACACGATCCAGCGGTCGTGAACACCCGGCCCCGAACGCTTCGCGTCGAGGATCGGCTCGAGGTAGTTGGCTTGCTTGAAGTGCGTGTCGACGTTCTTCTCCCAGTCGAGCTCGCCGACGATGAAGTCGAGGTCCCGGTGCTTCTCCGCCGGCATGTCCTTGACGAGCAGGCTCCAGGGCACGGCCCGCCCCTCGACGAGCGACTGGAACATCGCGAACACGTCGCTGCCCCACTGCGGCTCATAGGTGAGGAGCGACCCGGGCGCATGGAGGACGCCCGGCGGAATCAGCCAGCCCGTGCCGCGCTTCAGGCGGTAGGCCTTGGCGAGGTCGAGGATCCCGTTGTCGCCGCGGTTCCAGTTCTCCAAGCAGCGCAGCACGTCCCCCTTGGTCGTCCCGGGCTCCAGCCCCATGAACGTGTAGGGGAAGTTGTTGTCACAGTTGTTGTACTGCGGCGGGAAGTAGTAGCTCTCCGGCTTCCCCTCCTGTCCGACCAGCTTCGCGTCGTCGAACGACTGGTGCATGTGATGGGGGATCGGCCCCATGTTGTCGAAGAACTTCGAATACACCGGCCAGCGTTGGTAGCGATCCCAGATGGCGGTCCCCACCAGCCGCCCGCGGCCCTCGCCGACGGCGTCGCGGAGCAGGAACCGTTCGCCGCCGAACACGCACCACGACAGGCCCTCGTCGGGCAGCCGGCCCTCGTTGGCGGCCTCGGTGGTGCTGGCGAACCAGCGCTCGTCGATGCCGCCGCGGTCGAGGCCGTAGGCATAGTAGTCGTCGGGGTGCAGCCGGATCCGCTTGCCCGGATGGAGGAAACTGCGCGGCACCCAGGTCGGCGTGAGCCGGAGGATGCCACGGCCGGCGTCCATGGCCCGGTCGAGGGCGGCCGGCGTGTTCCGCGACTCGGGCAGCAGGGCGGAGGAAGAACCAGCCGGAACGACAGCCATGAGGAAACCCCGGGGAATGGTGCGGGTGCACGGCAACCGCGCGTCCGAAGGAAACGTTGTACGACCAGCCAGGACGGGCCGCAAGAACCGGCCGGCAGCCGCCCCTGCCGGCGATCGGCAGGGGGTCGATGCATCCGTCCCGGTCGGCCATGCGAAGCCATCTCGGGCCGCTGCCGAAGGGCCGCTGCTGGTTCGTGTCGTCGGCGCAAAGCGCCGGGGGAAAGATAGACTATTCATCTGCGGCGGCGTCCCGGGCCACCGGACCACCTTCCGCCGCCCCCGGTCGCGGCCACCACCCAGGTTGCATCATGCACTCCCCCGCCCGGCGGCGATTCGCCCTCCTGACCCTGCTGCTCGGTTGCATGCCGGCGTTGCCCGGCGCTGCGGAGCCGCCGCCCGCCGCCCGCGTCGTGGCCGACCGCGTCCTCCAGTGCAGCGTGGGGATCGGCTGCACGAAGGACGAATTCATCACGCACACCGGGACCGGGGTCGTGATCTCGCCCGACGGCCACATCCTCACCGCCACCAGCACGGTGCCGGCGGGAGCCGAGAAGATCCGCGTCATGTTCCCCGGATTCGTCACCCGCGAGGCCACGATCGTCGCCGTGGACGACGCCCTCGCCGTGTCGCTCATCAAGGTCGATGCCCGCGACCTGCCCTTTCTCCCCCTGGCCCGTGAACTGCCTGACGTGGGGAGCACGGCCTACACTGCGGGCGACGTGGAAAACGCCCTCCGGGCCAACGGCCGGGTGTCGTTCAGTCGCGGCATCGTCAGCGGCATCTACACGGTGCCGAAGAATCCCGAGGCGCACTACACGGGCGTGGCGATCGAGACGACCGCCGCCATCAACCCCGGCTCGGACGGCGGGCCGCTCATCAACGAACAGGGTCAACTCAGCGGCGTGATCACGCTGGGGATCCTGCCGCTCCGCTGGCAGGGAACTGCCGTGCCGACGAAGGTGCTCCTCGAGCGGTTCGCCCCGTTCACGTCCGGCGTCGTGAAGCCCGACTTTCAGCCGCTCGCCGGCCTGCCTGCCCGGGCCCCGGCCGATCATCCCCTCCGAGTCGTCGCCGACGACTTCGCCACGTACCTCGTCGGCATCGACGTCGAGCGGAAGTTCAAGCCGGAGATCCTGCCCCGCGTGTCGTGGGAGGAGTACCGCAATTCGATCACCGACTGGGACAAGCTCCCCAAGGACCAGCACGGCCGCAAGTTCGCTGAGTACCTGAACTTCGCCCGGGCGATGGAGGTCAACCAGCTCCTGCGTCGGCCGGCGGGGCCGTTCTCCGGCGTCGTCATCTCGCCCGATGGCTTCGTGCTCACGAGCCTGTTCAACGTGGGCGCCGACAACGCGCTGGTCAGCAAGAAAACGGGTTCGCCGCGGTCGTTTACCGTCGGCGAGTCGATCGAGAAGCTGATCGCCGAGCCGGAGGGGGGCTGGGACAGGAAGGACAACGCGGTCACCAAGATCACCGTCGTGCTGCCGGACGGCAGCCGGCACGAGGCCACGCTGCGGGCCAGGCACGAGCCGCTGGGAATCGCGCTTGTCAAGATCGAGGCCGCGGATCTGCCTTGGCTCGACCTCGCCGGGGCGGCCGTCTCGCCGCAACTCGGCGACGCCGTGGGGATCATCGGCTACGTGCCCGGTGCCAAGCCCGGCTACACCCTCAACTCCGGCATCATCAGCGCCCCGTCCCGGCTGCGCGGCTTCCTGTTCCAGACCGACGCGCTGCTGAACTACGGCAACTCGGGAGGGCCGGCCTTCGATCGCGCCGGCAACTTCCTCGGCCTGGCCGCCGCCCCCATCGAGCCCGACACGCTCCAGGGCCAGCTCATCCCGCCGCCGCAGTTGATGCGCTGGACGCGGGCGCCGAACTCCGGTGTCGGCATGGTGTCGCGCGGCGACCGGATCCGCGACGCAATCGAGGGGCTGAAGGCCGGCAAGTCGGTGCAGCGGATCCCCGGACCACTGTTGGGCGTGGAGCCGGACCAGTCGAAGACCTTCACGGAGAACGTGGTCTTGGGCGGCATCGCCCCCGGCACGCCCGCCGAGAAGGCCGGCCTGAAGCGCGGCGACGTGATCGTCGAGTTCAACGGCGTCGAGCTGCGCAGTTGGCCCGACCTGCAGGACCGGATCTCGGGCTGCAAGCCCGGTGAGTCGGTGCAGCTCAAGATCCAGCGCCGCGGCGGCGGCCCGCGGCTCGTGATCCGCGGCCGCGAGGTGGAGACGCTCGACGACCTGCAGAAGCTGAAGAAGGAGCTCAAGCCCGGGGAGACCTTCGAGGGCGTGTTGTCGACCGATGACACCCGGGACATCACCGTCGTACTGGGAGAGAGTCGATGAACCGTCCACGGTTTCCCGTCATCTGCCGTGCCGCCCTCGCCGGGCTCCTCGCCGCGACCTGCCGAGCCGACCACGTCACCGACCTCGTGCCGCTGTGCGTCAAGGTCAAGCCGGCGTACGTGTTCATCGCCGGCGGCAGCGGCGTGGTCATCAGCCCCGACGGCCTGATGCTCACCAACAACCACGTCATCCAGGGCAAGCGGACGTTCGACGTCCGGCTCGGGGATGGCAGCTCCTACAAGGCGAAGCTGCTCGGCACCGACCCGCACGGCGACCTGGCGGCCCTGCGGCTCGAACTCAAGGAGGGGCAGACGGTCCCGTACCTGCCGCTGGGTGACTCCGACGCGCTGGCGGTGGGGGATGAGACGATCGCCGTCGGCAACCCGTTCGGCCTCGGCGTCATCGACCAGTCGCCGACCTTCACGGCGGGCATCGTCTCGGCGCTGCACCACACGCAGGGGACGTACACCGAGTGCATCGTCACCGACACGGAGGTCAATCCCGGCAACTCCGGCGGCCCGCTGATCACCATGAACGGGGAGGTGGTGGGGATCAACGGGCAGATCGCCACCCGCTTCGGGCTGCGGTCGAACACCGGCCTCGGCTTCGCCATCAGCGCCAAGCAGGCGAAGATCTGGCTGCCCCGGTTCCTCGCGGCCGGCGGGGGCGAGGTGAAGCACGGCCGGATTCCCGGTCTGGCCTTCGAGGAGAAGCAGCAGGGGGGGGAGGTCCGCGTGCTGATCAAGGACGTGGCCGACGGCTCGGCGGCGGCGAGCGCCGGATTCCGTCCCGGCGACGCCGTCCTCGGCATCGACGCGGCGCCGATTCCGAGCCTCACCCGGCTGGCGGCGCTGATCGGCATGTATCCGGAGGGGCACGAGGTGAAGGTGGCGGTCAGGCGGGACGGCGGCCAGCTCGAACTGCCGGCCCGCCTCGTCGCTCCAAAGCGGTGTGCGATCGGCGCCAATTTCGAGCGGCCACGGAACGACGACCTGGACGTCGTCGTCTCGAACGTCGAGGAGGGCACGCCGGCGGCGACAGCTGGGCTCAAGGAGGGGGACGAGATCCTCGAGATCAACGGCCAGCGGATCGAGTTGCGGAACCGGAACGAGTTCAAGGCCCTCGACCGGATGCTGCGGATGGGGTTCAACGAGGGGGACGTGCTCGCCGTCAAGGTTCGCCGCAGCGTCGAGGGGCAGGAGCCGGTCGAGCTGGACCTGCGGCTGATCGCCAAGTGATCGGGCCGGCCCGCTGGATCGGGGCCGGATTTCGAGGAAGATGGTGGCGATGACCCTCACTGCCGCCGCGCCCACCGCCGTGACCGACCGTCTCCGGGCACTTGCCGGACGCCTCGCCGGCGAGCTGCGGCTCGACGACGTCGCCCGGACGATCTACTCGACCGACGCCTCCGAGTACCAGGAGCGTCCGCTGGGGGTCGCCTTCCCCGCCGGAGAGGACGACGTTCGCGAGCTCGTCCGCTTCGCAGCTGCCGAGCGGATCGGGCTCATACCCCGGGCGGCGGGAACGTCGCTGGCCGGCCAGGTCGTCGGTGCGGGGATCGTCGTCGACGCCGGCCGGCACCTGAACCGGATCCTGTCTCTCGACGTGGCGAACCGCCGTGTCCGCGTCGAGCCGGGCGTGGTCCGCAACGAGCTCAACCGGTTCCTCGCCCCGCACGGCCTGTGCTTCGGACCCGAGACCTCGACCGCCTCGTGGGCGATGGTCGGCGGCATGGTGGGGAACAATTCCTGCGGCTCGAACTCGATCGCCTACGGCTCGACCCGCGACCACCTCGTCTCGGCCCGCGGCTTTCTTGCCGACGGCTCGGCGGCGACGTTCGGGCCGCTCGACCGGGCCGCGTTCGCCGCCAAGGCCGCCGGCCCCGACACGCTCGAAACCCGCCTCTACCGGACGATCGACGGGCTGCTCGGGGATGCGGCCACGCGCCGGCTGATCCGCGACTCGTTCCCCCGGCCCGAGGTGACACGCCGCAACACGGGCTACGCACTCGACGCCCTCCTCGATGCCGGCTGCTTCGATCCGGCGAGCGACCGGCCCTTCAACTTCTGCCGGCTGCTCGCCGGCTCGGAGGGGACGCTGTTCTTCGGCGTCGAGTTCGAGCTCGGGCTGATCCCGCTGCCGCCGCCCGGCGGCCTGCTCGTGGCGCACTGCCGGAGCGTGGCGGAGGCGCTGCGGGCCACGCTCGTCGTCATGCGGCACCGGCGCGACCCGGCCACGCCGCCCCACGAGGGGCCGACGGCGGAGCTGACGGCCTGCGAGCTGATCGATGACAAGATCCTCGTCTGCACGCGGGACAATCCGGAGCAGGCCCGCAACCGCTCGTTCGTCGTCGGCGACCCGGCGGCGATCCTCGTCGTGGAGGTGAAGCACGCGTCGCGGGAGGCCGTGACGGCGAAGCTCGCGGAGATCGAGGGGGACCTGCGGGCCGCGGGCCTCGGCTACGCCTGGCCGGTCCTGCTCGGGGCCGAAGGGGACAAGGTCTGGGAGCTGCGCCGGGCCGGTCAGGGGCTCGTCAACAACATTCCCGGGGATGCCAAGCCGCGCGAGATCGTCGAGGACACGGCGGTGGCGGTCGAGGACCTGCCCGCCTACATCGCCGAGTTCGACCGGCTGCTGGCGGAGAAGTACGGCATCGACTGCATCCACTACGCCCATGCCGGGGCGGGGGAGCTGCACCTGCGGCCGCTCTTTGACCTCCGGTCCGAGGCCGGCCTGCGGATGTTCCGCGACGTCGCCACCGACGTCGCCCTGCTCGTGAAGAAGTACCGGGGCAGCCTCAGCGGCGAGCATGGCGACGGCCGGCTGCGCGGCGAGTTCATCCGCACGATGGTCGGCCCCGAGTGCTATGGGCTCCTCGAGCGGGTGAAGCAGGCCTTCGACCCGCAGGGAATCTTCAATCCGGGCAAGATCGTGGCCGCGCCGCCGATGGACACGTCGCTGCGGATCCTGCCCGGCGCGCCGGCCGTCGAGCCCGAGACCGTCTTCGACTTTTCCGCCACGCAAGGGGTGCTGCGGGCGGCGGAGAAATGCACAGGCGTCGGCCAGTGCCGCAAGTCGCACCTCATGGGGGGCACGATGTGCCCCAGCTACATGGCGACGCGGGACGAGGAGCACACCACCCGGGCCCGGGCCAACGTCCTGCGCCAGGCGCTCTCCAGTGGCCGGGCCGACCCCTGGACCGACCCTGCTCTGGCCGACGTCATGGACCTCTGCCTGTCCTGCAAGGCCTGCAAGTCGGAGTGCCCCTCCAACGTCGACATGGCCCGGCTCAAGGCGGAGTGGGAACAGCACTGGCACGACGCCCACGGCGTGCCCATGCGCAGCCGGCTCATCGCCGGCTCGGCCGCCGCCATGCGATGCGCGGTCGGCATCTCGCCCCTCTACAACCTCGCCGTCACGGCTCCCGGTATCTCCGGGCTCGTGAAACGGTTCCTCGGCTTCGCGCCGGGCCGCTCGCTCCCCCGGCTCCACGGCACGTCGCTTCGGCGCTGGTGGCGGCGCCGCGGCGGGTCGCGGCCGGGCCGCCTGGGCCGCGTCCATCTGTTCGGCGACGAGTTCACCGACCTGCTCGACGTGCCGCTCGGCATCCGCACCGTCGAACTGCTCGAGGCGCTGGGCTACGAGGTGGTCTGGCCGGAGCACGGCGACAGCGGCCGGGCGCAGATCTCGAAGGGGCTCCTGCGCGAGGCCCGGGACCTGGCGGCCCGGAACGTGGAGCGGCTCGACTCCGTCGTGACCGACGACGCGCCGCTCGTCGGCATCGAGCCCTCGGCGATCCTCGGGTTCCGCGACGAGTACCCCGACCTCGTGCCCCGGCCGCTGGCGGCCTCCGCCCGCCGGCTCGCCGGTCGGACGCTGCTCGTCGACGAGTTCCTCGCCCGCGAGGCGGAGCGGGGCCGGATCGGTCCCGACGCGTTCACCACGGCCGCCCGTCGCATCCTCCTCCACGGCCACTGCCACCAGAAGGCGCTGGCCTCGGTCGAGTGCTCGGCCGCGATCCTCCGTCTGCCGCGCAACTACGCCGTCGAGATCATTCCCAGCGGCTGCTGCGGCATGGCCGGATCGTTCGGCTACGAGCGCGAGCACTTCGACGTCTCGATGCGGATCGGCGAGCTTGTCCTGTTTCCCGCCGTCCGCGCCGCCGCGGCCGACACGCTCCTCGCCGCGCCGGGAACGAGCTGCCGGCACCAGATCCACGACGGCACCGGCCGCACGGCCCTGCATCCCGTGGAGATCCTCCACGCCGCGCTCGCCGCGGGCTGACACCTTTTCCTTCCATCGCCCAATCCGTGCCGGGGACTTTCTGCCCGCAGGCCCGCCCGCGCTGCCCATCCACTTCTCCTCGCCCGGCCCCCTCCCCCCCCCCCCCCCCCCCCCCCCCCCCCCCCTCCCCCCCCCCCCC